>JANNEJ010000138.1:0-8900 GCA_031378585.1 Acidobacteriota bacterium
GGCACAGCCGCATTGGCGCGCCCGAAGCCACGCTGCGGGCGCAGCCGACCGGTCCACCCCACCCGCCGGTCGCCTGGCCACACCTCCGGCAGGACCGCCTGGACGGGCGGATGAGGACGACGTTGGGGGCGCTAACGCGCCAAACGGCTAGTCGTCGGCGTAGCCGTCGCCGATCGGTAGTGCGCGCGCCGGCGAAGGTCTCGGCACATCGGCAGGCAGTGGCGAGGTGCGTCAAGATCCGCCGCGCCACGGCCGGCGCCTCGATCAGCGCGATCAGCCGCAGGCGCCCGCCGCAGCGCTGGCACGCCAGCACGTCCACCTCGAACGCGCGGCGCATCAGGTCGGCCCACGACGCGCCTCGGGCCGAGGGGCGAGCCGTCACATCGAACGCAGACGCCTCGACGTGGGCGTCCGGTCGTCGCACAATTCAGCACCATAGTTGCCAATTTTAGATAAATTAGGCACTATCGATGCCGTATGTATGGTCGCGTACTCGCCCTGACGGAGCTTGTCAGGCGCAAGTCGGTCTTTCTGCTCGGCCCGCGCCAGACCGGCAAGAGCACGCTGCTCCGGCAGTAGTTCCCGAAGGCGCGCTTCGTCGATCTGCTCGAGGCCAACACGTTCCGTGAGCTGAGCGCCCGTCCGGAAACGCTCCGTCAATCACTGACGCCCGCAGACACAGTCGTCATCGTCGACGAGATCCAGAAACTGCCGTCGCTGCTCGACGAAGTGCAGGCGATGATCGACCGCAACAAGGCCCTGCGCTTCGTGTTGACCGGCAGCAGTGCCCGCAAGCTCAAACATGGACGCGCCAACCTGCTGGCCGGGCGCGCGTGGTTTGCCGGCCTCCATCCACTCGTATCGGCGGAGCTCGGCTCGGGCAGCCTCGACCGTCGATTGAATGTCGGCAGTCTTCCAGCCGTGTTCGACTCGGCTCATCCCGGCGAGGACCTGAACGCCTACGTGGGTGTCTACCTGCAGGAGGAAATCCGCGCCGAGGGGCTGTTGCGTTCGGTCGAGACGTTCTCCCGCCTGCTCGAAGTGGCGGCCCTCTCGAACGGCCAGATCCTCAACTACACGTCGGTTGCCAGCGATGTGGGCATGCCGCCGCGCACCGTGCGCGAGCACTTCCAGGTGCTCGAAGACACGCTGATCGGGGCGCAGTTACCGGCCTACCGCAAGACGCAGAAGCGCAAGCCGGTGGCCACCTCGAAGTTCTATTTCTTCGACGTCGGCGTAGCCAACGCGTTGATGAAGCGGTCGGTGATTCGGCCCGGCTCCGAGCTGTATGGAGCGGCCCTCGAGCACCTGATCTTCCTGGAGCTGCGCGCCTACCTCGACTACCGCCGGCTCGGCCACGATCTGACGTTCTGGCGCACCCATGCCGGGCACGAAGTCGACTTCCTCATCGGCGACACGGTCGCCATCGAAGTGAAGGCCACCAGCCGCGTCTCGCCTCGGGACCTCAAGGGCCTCCGGGCCCTGAACGAGGAACTGCGCCTGTCGAAGCGCATCGTGGTCTGCACCGAACCGCGCATGCGCACGCTGGACGACGGTACGGTCGTGATGCCGGTTGAACGATTCCTGGGGCAGTTGTGGGCCAACGAGATCATCGAAGGCTGAGCGCAGGCTTGACGGCGCTGTCGTGTTCATCGGGTCGTTCTCAAACCAACGCGAGGCACGCGCGTTAGAGACATCCCGCTGATGGAGCCGCGGCAAGGCGATAGCGACGTCCATGAGATCGAAGCGCCGCCCGATGGACCGCGGTGCGAGTCATCGCTTCGCGGCGGCGGCTTGCGCAAACGAGATGTCGAGAATCGGGTAGCTCGGCCAGTCCTGGTAGTTGAAGTGCCACCACTCGTTCGGCTCCACGCTGAAGCCCTGACGCTCCATGGCCGCGCGCAGCAGGTCGCGCTTGGCGCGCGCCTCGGGCGGGCCGCCCGCGTAGTCGGGATACGAGCGCCTCGTCGACTCGTCGTACTCGCCCGGCATCTGCACCGGCAGCCCGGTCGCCAGGTCGTACATCGACAGGTCCACGGCGCATCCGCGGTTGTGCTTCGAGCCCACCTTCGGGTCGGCCACGAACTCACGCTCGTAGCCGCTGGTCATGTCCCAGAAGATCTTCGTGATCGCCCACGGCCGATAGCCGTCATGGATCAGCAGGCCATATCCGTGACGCGCCAGCTCGCGGTGCGCCTTGAGCAGCGCCTCGGCCGCGGGACGCTGCAGGAACGCGCGCGCCTCGGGATACACGACCTTGCCGAGGAAGTTGTTGGTGGTCGCATAGCGAATATCGAGCTTGAGTGAGGGCTCGAGCGTGACGAGCTCCACCAGATCGGCCGGGCGCGTCGCCTTCGGGTCGCGCGGTGGGCGGTCCTGCGCGGCGATCGGCGCGGCCGCCCCAAGGGCGGCCAGCAGGACAAGGGCCAGCGGTGTCAGGGGCATGTCCCGCATTAGAACACGCCACACGTTCACGCGCCGGCGTGGACTTGCAGCACGGATGCTGCTGGTGCAGAAATCGCCGCCCACTCAGAGCGGAAGAAGCGCGTCGCGTTCACCACGCGCCGTGAGGTTGCAGAATCTGCCACGCCACGAGATGTAACGGTGACAGGCCCCGTTACAAGTCGTTACGAGTCAGCGGGTCCAGCCACCGAAATCGCCAGGGAACAGGAACTCCAGCACGTCGCCCACGCGCTGCGCCCACGCAAACTCGCTGTGGGTGGCGCCGTGCGGCTCTGAATACGCCAGGTCCACGTCTTCTCGCCAGCCGGCTCTCACAAGGGCGTTGCGCAGTTTGCGCGCGTCGGCCACGCCGTGGCGGCTCTCGGCCGTGCCCATGTCGAGCCAGACGCGCGTGTCTGGCTTGGGCTTGACGCGCGCGACGTACCGAAGGATCGCGCGACGTCCCCACCACACCGACGGCGACATCACGGCCAGCCGCCCGAACACGTCGGCATGGCGCAGTCCCAGGTACATCGTCGCCAACCCGCCAAGCGACGACCCGCCCAGGCCCGTGTGCTCGCGGTCCGGCCGGGTGCGGTAACGCGCGTCGATGAACGGCTTCAGGTCGTCGAGCAGCAGGCGGCCGTAGGCTTTGGCCAGGCCTCCACCCAAACGCGAGTCCTTCGTGGGCGTGTACTCGTGCAGGCGGCCGTGGCCCGTGTGGTGCACGCCCACGATGATGAGCGGTTCGACGCGCCCTTCGGCAATGAGCATGTCGGCCATCTCGCCCAGCCGCCAGTGCTGCCCGCGCACGAAGGCAGTGTCGGGGTCGAACAGATTCTGGCCATCATGCATGTAGAGCACGGGATACCGGCGGTGATGGTCGGTGGCATATCCGGCCGGCAGGTAGACGACCAAGTCTCGCTCGCGATCGAGGTATCGCGAGGGAAACGCGGCGTGGCGCACGAGATGGGGCGATGACACGGTCACGGGCGTCACGGGCTGACAGGCGCCGATCCAGCCGGCCCCATTAGTATAGAGGGCACGGCAGACATCCAGAGCCGCCGGTCACAGGTCTGGGGACCCATCATCGATGAAGCGCGACTATCACCGCTGGCACGCTCGTTCGCTCGGCAAGGACATGGATTTGCTGGTCTTTGGCCACGGCGGTCCGCCCGTGATCGTGTTCCCAAGCTCCATGGGCGCGTTTTTCGAGTACGAAGACGGCGGCATGGTCGGGGCGCTTCAGCAGAAGCTCGACAACGGCTGGCTGCAGCTCTTCTGCGTGTCCTCGGCCGACAGCGAGAGCTGGTACGCCAAGCGGAAGCATCCGCGGCAGCGCATCGAGCGGCATCTGCAGTACGAGTCGTACATTCTCGGCGACGTCGTGCCGCTCATCCGCCAGATGAACGCGCACGCCGGCATCGGCGTGACCGGCTGCAGCTTCGGCGCCTACCACGCCATGGCCATGGCGCTGCGCCATCCGTACGTGTTCACCTCGTGCGTCACCATGAGCGGCGCCTTCGACATCAGCCCAGTTCCTCGACGGCTACGGCGACACCGACACCTACTTCCTGAACCCGCCCGCGTTCCTGCCCGGGCTGGGCGAGGCGCATTACCTGGACCAGTTCCGGCGCAACAAATTCGTGCTGGCCACCGGCGAGTGGGACATCTGCCGCACGGCCAACGAAGACTTCTCGGGCGTGCTCGCCGCCGTGGGGATTCCCCACTCGCTGCACGTCTGGGGCTTCGGCAGCAAGCATGACTGGCCGTACTGGCAACCGATGGCGAGCGCGTATCTGCCGTGACGCCGGCAACGCCCCTGAACTAAGCTGAGACCCTGCGCGCGCACCTGGGTTCGCGCGGTTTGGAGCACTGGATATGGCCACCATCGGCGTCCTGTTCGGCATGGAGAATTTCTTCCCCGGCGCGCTCGTCGAGCGCATCAACGGCATGGGTGCGCCCGGGGTCACCGCGGAGTTCGTGGAGATTGGCGGCGTGAAGATGGAGGGGCCTTGCCCCTACCGCGTCGTCATCGACCGGATCTCCCACGACATCCCCTTCTACCGTGCGTGGCTCAAAGTGGCGGCCCTGGGCGGGGCGTACGTGGTCAGCAACCCGTTCTGGTCGAGTGCCGACGACAAATTCTTCAACTACGCGCTGGCCGCCCGTCTGGGCGTGGCCGTGCCGCCCACGGTGCTGTTGCCACACAAGGAGCATCCCCCGGGCACCACCGACAAGTCGATGCGGAACCTGCGGTATCCGCTCAATTGGGACGAGGTGTTCGAGTACGTGGGCTTCCCGGCGTTCCTCAAGCCGTTTGACGGCGGCGGCTGGCGCGACGTGTTCCAGGTGAAGTCGCGTGAAGAGTTCTTCGCCAGCTACGACCAGACCCGCACGCTCTGCATGACGCTCCAACGCGGCGTGAACTTCACGGAGTACTTCCGCTGCTACGTGGTAGACCAGCAGGAAGTGCACGTCATGTCGTACGACCCGCGCGCGCCGTTCCACCAACGCTACGTCAAGGACCCGCCCGCGTATCCGACCGCGCTCATCGAGCGCGTGACGAAGGACTCGCTCACGCTGTGCCGCGCGCTCGGCTACGACCTCAACACGGTGGAGTTTGCGGTGGAGGACGGCGTGCCCTATGCCATCGACTTCATGAATGCCGCTCCTGATGCCGACCCCCATTCGGTCGGCGCCGAGAACTTCGAGTGGATCGTCGATGCGGTGGCGCGCATGGCCGTGAAGAAGGCGCAGGAACCGCCGGCCGCCCCCGACCTGCGCTGGGCCGCGCTGCTCAAGGGCCGGCCGTGAAGCCTTCCTTTTCGATCGGCATCGAAGAGGAGTACCAGACCGTCGACCCCGAGACGTTCGACCTTCGCTCGCACATCCAGACCGAGCTCATGGCGCAAGGCAAGCGCGTGATGAACGAGAAGGTCAAGTCGGAGATGCACCAGTCGGTCGTGGAAGTCGGTACCGGCGTGTGCCGCGACATGGTCGAGGCCCGCGAGGACATGACGAACCTGCGGCGCCAGATGCTGACGCTGGCGCGCCAGAACGGGCTCGAGCTGGTCGCCGGCGCGACGCATCCCTTCGCCGACTGGCGCGTGCAGGACATCTCGCCCGACGAACGCTACCTGCAGGTGGTCGAAGACATGCAGCTGGTGGCGCGCTCGAACCTGATCTTCGGGCTGCACGTGCACATCGGCGTCGAAGACCGCGAGACGGCCATCCACCTGATGAACCAGGTGCGCTACTTCCTGCCGCACCTGCTCGCGCTGTCCACGAACTCGCCGTTCTGGCTGGGCATGAACACGGGGCTCAAGTCGTACCGGTGCAAGGTGTTCGACAAGTTCCCGCGCACCAACATTCCCGACACCTTTACCGGCTGGGCCGACTACGAGCGCTTCGTCAATCTGCTGATTCGCACCAACTGCATCGACAACGCCAAGAAGATCTGGTGGGACGTGCGCCCTCATCCGTTCTTCCCGACCATCGAGGTGCGGATCTGCGACCTGCCGATGCGGGTCGACGAAACACTCGCCATCGCCGCGCTCATCCAGGCCACCGTCTACACGCTCTGGCAGCTGCACGAGAAGAATCAGGCGTGGCGGCCGTACAGCCGCGCCTTGATCATGGAGAACAAGTGGCGCGCGTCGCGCTACGGCATCGACGGCTCGCTCATCGACTTCGGACGCGAAGAGGAAGTGCCGGAGCGCCAGCTGATCGAGGAGTACCTCGGGCTGGTCGATGCGGCCGTGGACGAACTGGGCAGCCGTCGCGAGATCGAGGGCGTCCGGTGGATCCTCGAGCACGGCACCGGCGCCGACCGGCAGCTGGCCGAGTTCGCACGCACGGGCGATCTGCGCCAGGTGGTGCAGTTCATGGCCGCCGAGACGCGGGCCGGGCTCTAACTGGCCGCGCTTTCGCGCTTGGCCCACCACGACTAATTTCTCGTAATCCTGACTTGCGAGCCGCGACCGAGCCCGACGACCTCGCGACCATACCGTGCACTATCCCGTAGTTCTGGGCAGTAAGTCTCGCGCCCTACCAGTGGCACCCGGGTTGCAGTTCAGTGGCTCGAATTGCCACTACCAACTCGTCAATCCGTCGAAACCCGTTCGAGCGGTCCCATTGAACTCGACGATCCGTGGGGACTCGGAAAACCTGAGCGCGCGCGGCCTGAGCGCGCGCGGGTAGCACCGCGCGTGCATGTCCCAGCGGCTCCCGTCAAGCTGCCCGAGGTGCGACGGCCCATCGCCGCCTGGGCGGTCATCGCGCTGCTGGTCACGGCAGCGGCCGCACTGGTTGCCGGCGGCGGCCGATACCTCGCGACCGGAGTCACTGCGCTCGCCGAGACCGGGAGTGGCACCCTCGTCGTGTCGTCGCACCCGCCTGGGGCGCGCGTCGTCGTCGACGGTACCGATTCTGGTGTGACGCCGGTCGCGTTGCTTCTGCCGGCGGGTCCACACGCTGTCGTGCTGTCGAACGCGGCGGGTGGGTCCGACCAGTTCAGCGCCGAAGTGTTTGTCGGAAAGTCGGTGTCGCGCCACGTGTTGCTCGAACCAGCGGCCGGACCCTCGGCCAGGGGCGCAATCGCGATTGAAGCCGCCACGGCCGGTGCTCGAGTCGTCGTCGACCGCCTGCCCGCGGGCACCGCGCCCCTGACCGTGTCCGACCTCGCGCCAGGTGAGCACGTGGTTCAGCTCACGACCGCGTCAGGCACGACGGAGCGTCGCGTGTCGGTCACGGCCGGCGCGACCACGAGGTTGGTGGTGGAGGCGCCGCCGCCCGCCGCGCTGTCTGGCTGGATCGCGTTCTCCCTGCCCTTCGACGTGCAGGTGTTCGAGGACAGCACGTTTGTGGGCTCGAACCGCGGCGATCGCATTCGTGTCGGTGCCGGCCGTCACACCTTCGACCTGGTCAGCGATCAGTTAGGCTATCGCTCGTCACACACCGTGGTGGTCACCCCGGGGCGAACCTCAACCCTCGCCGTTGAGGCGCACACGGCCACACTGAGCGTCAACGCTCAACCGTGGGCCGAGGTGTTCATCGGAGAACGCAGCTACGGAGAGACGCCGCTGGCTGACATCGCGCTGCCCATCGGGGTCCACGATGTGACGCTGCGGCACCCCTCACTCGGCGAACGGGTGGTACCCGTGACGGTACGGCTCGGGACACCCAATCGCCTGAGCCTCGACTTGCGGAAGTAGCTGGAATGCCGAGAGCAACCCTGGTGCTGTTGCTGTGGGCAGGAGTGAGCGCCGCGCCGGCCACGGCGGCGCAGGAGGGCCTCGAAGTGGTGGTGGGCCTCTACACAGCCGCCGCCTACGACGAGGCGCTGACAGCGCTCGAACGGGTCAGACCTGCCGTTGCCGATCCTGCCGCGCGGGTATCGGTCGATCACTATCGAATGCTCTGTTTGCTGGCGCTGGGACGCACTGCGGATGCCGAAGCGGTCATCGTCGAACTACTTGAGGGCTTCCCTTTGTACTCACTGAGCGAAGCCGACGCCTCCCCGCGTGTGCTGCGGACGTTTACGGCAACGCGGCTGCGGGCACTTCCTGGCGTAGTGCGGCGGCGCTATGCCAGCGCCAAGGCGCTCTACGACGGGCGGCAGTTCGAACAGGCCGCAGTGGCCTTTGCAGTCGTAAATGACTTGCTTGCCGACCCCAGCGTCAGCTCGATCGATGCCAGTCTCACCGACCTCGGACAGCTCGCGCAGGGCTTCAAGCAACTGAGCCTCGCGACCGTGGCGGCGACAGGCGTCGTCGATGCCGCCCCTACCAAGGCGAACGCTGGGCCGCCGCCTGTGGGCACCGCCGACGGCTCGAACACCGCGGCGGAACCCGCTGCAGCGGTATCCACTGACGCGGTGCCCGCTGCCCGCGATGTCCTGCGCGCCGTCTACGAACTGGGCGACCCCGGAGTGACCCCTCCCGTGGCCATTCGCCAGGACATTCTTCGGTGGTTCGGCCCGATGCGTCCGCCGCTTGCCGGCGCGACGCTTGGAACCATCGAGCTGGTCATCGACGAAGCGGGCCACGTGATCGCGTCGGTGATGCGCGCCTCGGTCAGCCGATTCTACGACGCGGTGCTGCTCGACTCCGCCCGCTCCTGGCGATATCAACCTGCCACCAAGGGCGGCCAGCCTGTGAAGTATCGACGGGTCGTCATCTACGTTTCTGGAAGCTGAGCGCGTGAGGAATAATGCGGACGCATGATTCCGGAACTGCGTGAGCGCTTCAACCGAGACTGGACGCCGGCCAAGTACACGCGGCTCGAGCAGCTGCTGACCGCCCGGGTCGGCGTACGCACCGAGTTCCCCATCGCCGAGACGCCGTGTTTCTTTCCCGCCGCACTGCTCGACGAGATGGCCGCCACCGGCGCCCAGCTCGTTACCGGGTTCCTGGCTGATACGCGCGCGCGAGCGGCCGCCGAGGCGTTGATCCCCG
>JANNEJ010000274.1:0-3783 GCA_031378585.1 Acidobacteriota bacterium
GCCATCCGCGACGTGCTCACCTATCTGGTGGAGGCCCTCGACACGCCGGCGTCCACGGGCCAGGTCGTGGAGATCGGCGGCAGCGACGTGCTGACGTATGGCCAGATGATGACCGGCTACGCCACGCTGCGCGGGCTCAAGCGTTTTCTCCTGCCCGTGCCGTTCCTCACGCCTCGGCTGTCGTCGTACTGGGTGCACCTCGTCACGCCCATTCCGTCGGCAATCGCCCGTCCCCTTATCGAGGGACTGCGCAACGAAGTGGTGGTGCGCGACCCGCGTGCGCGCCAATGGTTCCCGGCAGTCGAGCCCGTGGGCTACCTCGAAGCGGTGCGCCGGGCACTCGCCAGCTTCGACGGAGACAGCGTGGAAACCGCGTGGTCGGATGCGCTGACGTCGAGTCACCTCGACTCGGAGCCGGTCGTGCTCACGACGCAGGACGGCATGGTGCTGGAGCGCCGGCAGATCACCGTGAACGCCACGCCCGAACGCGCGTTCGAGGTGTTCAGCGCGCTCGGCGGCGCCACCGGATGGCTGCGCCTGAACTGGGCCTGGCAGCTGCGCGGCTTCCTCGACCGGCTGCTTGGCGGCGTGGGCATGCGACGCGGTCGCCGCGATCCGCATCACGTGCGGGTCGGCGACGCGGTGGACTTCTGGCGCGTCGAAGCCGTCGAACCTGGCCGCCTCGTGCGCCTGCGCGCCGAGATGAAGGTGCCTGGACGCGCCTGGCTCGAGTTTCAGGCGCGGCCACTGGACCACGGCGGCACCCTTGTCGTGCAGACGGCGTTCTTCGCACCGCGCGGGCTGTTTGGACTGTTGTATTGGTATGCGCTCTATCCCGTTCACGGCCTCATCTTCGGCGGCATGATCCGCGAGATCGGGCGACGCGCGGAAGCTGCGGCGCAGTCGCGCTAGCCGCCGCGCCCCTCGCGACGGCGTGGCGCGGGCCGGCGCACGCGCTCACGACACCCGGAGCGCGCCCTCGAGCATCCACAGCGACAGCACGGCTCGCGCGCTCCACCCGGCCGTGCGGATCCAGTTCGTGGCCACGAGCGATGCATGTGCGGTGGCATCGAATCCCGCCGCCAATTCGTTGTGTCGCGGCACCGCCAGGAACATCGTGGCGCCCCACACCAGAGCCAGCAGAGCAAGACCCAACCAACCCGCAGCGGGCGCCGCCAGACGCTGCGACGCAATCCACATCGCCGCCCCCGCTTCGATCAGCATCAGCGGTCCCACCACCAATGTGGTCAGACGCGAGTGCTCGCGGTGATAGGCCGCAAAGACCTGCGCGTCCACGTCCGCCATAAGGGGATAGTGCACCACCTGGACGAACCAGATCAGGCCCGTCATGGCGCACGCTGTGCCCGAGTGCACGAGCAAGACCCAGAGTGATAGCGACGAAGGCATTTGCTTTGGACGCACGCCGCGACCGCCGGTCCCGAGTACGCAGAATCTCCACCGTGGAAATGTAACGGTGACAGGCCCCGTGACAATTGAACGCGGCGTGCGTGAACCGAGCGAATCCGGTCGAGCGTCCCAGTCTTGGGATTATCCGTTCGTCGCGAGACACCGCCCGATGGCCCTCGACGCAGAATCGTCACACGAGACGCCAGTGATTCCCGGGCGATTCCTGGGGCACACCGGCGCGGTCTGCGCATCGGCACAGCCCTTGCTCCCGATCAGTAGACAATGACCGACCTCGTTGCCGACATCCGCATCACGCTGCGTCAGTGGACACGCCGCCCCACGCTGCCGCTCACGGTCGCCGTGACGCTCACGGCGGGGCTGGGCGCCGCCATCGCCGTATTTGCCGTGGCCTGGGCGGTCGTGTGGCGGCCGCTCGACGCGCCCGACCCGCAGCGGCTGGTCTGGATTGAGGCGCAATCGGCGAAAGAGGCCGGCGCCTCCTCGCCAGGCGCTGCGCTCACGTGGCAGGCGGAGGCGCGCACGTTCGAGGCGCTGGCGGCCATCCGCTCGGTGGCCGGCGTGCTGGCCGACGAGCGCGGCACCGACCGCCTGCCCGGCGCCCTCGTCACCGAGTCGATCTTCGGAGTGCTGGGTGTGCGTCCAGCCCTGGGGCGCGTGTTCACCCAGGCCGAAGACACGCCCGGGGCCGCGCGCGTGCTGCTGATCTCGCATCGCACCTGGCAGTCGCGCTACGGCGGTGACCCCGCCGTGGTCGGCCGCGCCGTGGCGCTCGACGGACGCGCCGCCACCATCGTGGGCGTGCTTGCGCCAGGCGCCGACAGCCTGCTGCCGGGCATGGACTGGTGGGCGCCCATTGCGTTTCCACCGTCGGAACGCGCCAACATCGGTCCCCAGTATCTGGACTTGGTAGGCCGGCTGGCGCAGAACGCCTCGCACTCCGCCGCACAACAGGAACTTACCGCCATCGGCGGTCGTCTGCAGCTCAAGGCCGAGGACGGCGCGCCGCTTGGCGTGCGAGTCACGCCGCTGGCCGACCACCTCACGTCGCGCTACCGCGGCGGCCTCGTGCTGCTGCTTGCTGGTGTCGGTGCGCTGATGCTCATTGCCTGTGCGAACGTGGCCACGCTGCTGCTCACGCGCGCGCACGACCGCGGTCCCGAACTGGCGCTGCGCGCCTCCCTCGGCGCCACGCGGGCGCGCCTCGCGCGGCAGCTGCTGGTTGAAGCCGCAATGCTTGCGCTGGTATCGGCGGCCGCCGGACTTGTGGCCGCGCTGTGGTTCACCGACCTGCTCAGGGCCTGGCTGCCGGTTGACGTGCCGCGCATCACCGAGGCGCGCGTGGACGGCGTGTCGGCCGCCTTCGCCCTGGGCGCAGGTGTGATCGTCACGATGCTGGCGGGCCTGATGCCCGCCTTGCGCGGCGCGCGCGCAGACCTGCAGTCGGTGCTGCGCGTCGGCGCCACCGGCGGCACCGCCGACGAACGCGTGCGGCGCGTGTTCGTAATGGCGCAGGTGGCCATGGCCGTCGTGCTCGCGTGCGCCGGCGCGCTGCTGGTGCGGAGCGCGTGGGCGCTCGAACAGGCGCCCCGCGGCTACGACACGTCGGGCGTGTTTACCGCCAGCCTCACGCTGCCCTCATCCACCTATCGCGCGCCAGTCGACATTGCCAGCGTGATCGACCGCATCGTGCAGGGCGCCTCGGCGCTTCCTGGCGTGACCCACGCCGCAGCGGCGTCGCAGCTGCCGTTTGCCGGCGGCAGCGCCGGGTCGGATGTGGTGCTGGCTGAGGAGACGTTTGCCGACGGCGTGGATCGGCAGGTGCGCGTGCGCCTCGTAGGTCCTGGCTACTTGAACGCGCTCGGTGTGACGCTGCGAGAAGGGCGCGAGGTCCGCGCGACCGACGGCGCCATGTCGCCGCCCGTCGTCGTCGTGAACGAGACACTGGCGCGCCGGCTCACGCCGACGGGTTCGCCCGTGGGCCGCAACGTGAAGTTCGGCGTGCCCGTGTTCAACGGCCCCGACGGCACGCGCATGTGGAGCGTGGTGGGCGTGGCCGCCGACACGTGGGACCGCGGTCCGCGCGAGGCCGTGGAACCGGAAGTGCTGATCCCGATCGCGCAGACGCCAGGCGACGTCTTCTTCTGGATCAGCCGCGAGCTGCAACTGGCCGTGCGCACGCGCGGCAACGCGCAGGCGCTGGCGCCCGAGGTGCGGCGCGTGGTGGCCGCCGCCGACCCGGCCATTCCGCTCGGACGCGCGCGCACCCTGGACGAGCGCGTGACGGCTGCCTTTGCGCGCGAGCGGCTGGTGGCGCGTCTGCTCGCGGGGCTGGGCTTTGCGGGCGTGGCGCTGGCG
>JANNEJ010000144.1:0-5018 GCA_031378585.1 Acidobacteriota bacterium
TGAAACGTCACGTGTGGACCCAGTCGGCGGTGAGAACGTTCGCGACGGCGCTCGTGCTGCTTGGTGCGCTGGCATCAAGCGCACTGGCACAGCCTGGACAGCCGTGGGTGGCCTTCAACTCCGACCTGTCGGTGGTGGTCAGCTACGCTCCGCAATCGCCGGTGCCCGCCGGCGGCGCGTTCATCGATGCCACGTTCAACGGCGTGCCGATTCCAGGCACGCCGTTCTTGATCGGTCAGGCCACGACCGTTGCCTCACCACCGCTTCCGCTCGGCAACTACACGGTCCGGATCGTGTGGGCGGGAGGCGCCGCGTCTCCGCCCTACAGCTTCAGCCTCGGGGCCCTCGGTGCGCCGACCATTCGCGTCGCCGCAGCCGACCTCGATACGGCCGTGCTCGCGTGGGATCCGCCCAACAGCGGCCCGATCAGCAACTACGAACTGGAAGTCACTGTGGTCCGGACCGGTCAGGTCGTCACTGCGACACTCGGGAACGCTCCCGGGGCCACCTTCAGAAACGTGCCACCTGGCCTGTACCGTGTCCGTGTCCGCGCGCGCAGTGGCTTCAGTGTCGGGCCGTATTCGGCGCCGTCCCCCGACATCGTCGTGGGCACCGTCGTGGCCGCCGGCGATCTGCAGGTGTCGCTCACCTGGAACACAACGGTGGACATGGACCTGCATCTGATCGAGCCCGACAACGGGCACGTCTACTACGGCCGTCTGTCTGGCAGGTCGGCCCGGCTCGACTTCGACGACACGAATGGATTTGGCCCCGAGAACATCACCGTCGCCTCCGGCCTCCCCCTGCCTGGCTTCTACCGGATCTACGTCGTCCATAACAGCCAGGATTTCGAGACGACATCGACCATTGCCGTGACACTCGGGGCAAACAGCGGCAACCCCAGCACGTCCATCTTCACGCGCCGCACACGACGGGCCGCACCCGGTACGGCCGTGCTCGTGGCCACCGTCAACGTGCAGACGGGCGAGATCGTCGAGATGCTGGGAACGGCCGCCGCGGACGAGGGGCTGGATGCGGCCATGGATGTTCCACGCAAAGTGCCGCAGTAGTTCAGCGCAGTCCGAGGCCCTGGCCGATGAGTAAATCTGACAGCACACAGTCGCTGCTTGCCCGTCGAAAGCTCACCCGAGCCATCGGCGACGTCATGCGCGGGCAGATGGCGGAGTATCTGGCGGTGGTCACACCGCTGCTGAGGCCCGTCGCCGTGCTCGGCGAGTACGTGCACGGGGGGCAACGGGAGCCGAACCGCAAAGCCGAGCGGGCCTACAAAGAGCTGCAGGCGCTGTACGAGACGGTCGCCACGGTGGCGCCCTTCAACTTGCCACGCGAACTGAAGCCCCCGTTCAACCTCGGCACGGCCAATCTCGAGATCACGCCAGTCGACTACGAGCACGTGGCCACGTCCGGTAATGTGACCCGGGCGATTGCCGTCCGGTCGCCGCTCACGTGGGTGTTGTGCTACTCGGGATTTGCGCCGGCGCGACTGCGCGAGTTGCTGAACAGCAAGCTGCGGTCGAACGAAGAACTCCAGAAGGTCGTGCTGAGTTATCTCATCATGCACGTCGTCCTCAACGAGCAACCGGGTGTCCGGCAGATGTTCGAGGCGCTGCGCTTTCCGGTGACCACGGCCAGACTTCCGGAATGCGGCGCCCTGCCGATCACCCGGATCGGCCTGGCGGTGTCGACGTCGCGGCCATCCGATGACGTAATCGTCCAGAGCGCCGAACTGACCGGGGTCGACGCCTTCGAGGAGGTGGTCGACGTTCACGACGTCGCGCTGCTGGGCGACCCGCTGAAAGAACAGTTGATGGCGCTGGCGCGCGAGCACGCCCCGGAACTCGTCCGACCGTAGACCGGAGTGGTCTACCTGGGCTGGGCGCGGTAGAACCACCACCTGCCCGACACGCCAACGGTGGTGGTGGCGTCGCCACTGGTAGTGGTGCCCGAGGAGAAGTACAACGTATTTCTCGATACCGGGGAGCCGACCGGAGCGTTCTGCTCGAGCACCGTGACCGCGCCGCTTGCGTCGATGCGCTCGACGATTGCGGTGTGGTGCGGCCGGTCCCCTTCACTCTCCGACGTCGATGTGCCGCTCGCGTTGTCGGTCACGATGGTGCGAGTAAATGCGTAGTCGCGGAACTGGATGAGGTCGCCGGGCCTCAAATCGGACAGCGCCACAGGGCTGCCCCAGGTGTAGTCGGCATCCGGAGTAATCTCGCCGTAGTCAGCGGCACTCAAGGCGCGGGCACCAGCGAGCGCGCGGTCCACCAGCGTGAAGCACTGGCCGTTCCCGACCGACTGAGTCAGACGCTGGCGCGCATACGCCGCTATGCGCTCGGCGACGCTCGCCGGCGTCGCTTGCTTGGCGCCGCCGCCCTTGGCCTGGAGACCAACTGCGCCCGGAGGCGGAGCTTCCGCGCGCGCCGACGTGCCGTCGTCGACGAGCACAGGACTGCCTGGTCCGTTCCATGACCCCGGTGTGTGGCCGTGCCCCATCGTGGACCCCCTATGTATGCTCAGTCACGGTGCAGTATAGCTGCAGCTGCCGGGAGCCTTGGGGCAGCGCCGTGCAGGCCTGTGTGATTGGCGGGTTCCGCAAGCGCGTCCACGACTGGAACAACGGTCCGCGCGACCTTCAGAACCTGGAAGATCTGCGATAATCACGGGGCGGCACCCCAAGGACCAAGACTGTTGAAGTCTTCCCAACCCTCCAAGATCGGCCGCTACGAGATCGTCGACCGCCTCGGCGCCGGCGGCATGGGGGTGGTCTACCTTGCCACCGATCCGCTCCTTCGACGCACCGTCGCAATCAAGGTGTTGCCCGGACAGGACGAGGAACTCCGCGAACGGTTTGCGCGCGAAGCGCGTTCAGCGGCGTCGCTCAGACACCACAACGTCGTGACGATTTTCGACATTGGGGAAGACGAGGGCCAGCCCTTCCTCGCCATGGAGTTCCTTGACGGCGAGTCGATGGCGGAGCTGATCCGCCGACGCGCGCCGCTCACCGTCGAGAGACGGCTGCAGCTGATGATCGAGCTCTGCGCGGGCCTAGGATACGCCCACCGCAGCGGGATCGTCCACCGCGACATCAAGCCCGGCAACCTGATGATCACGAATGAAGGGACATTGAAGGTCCTGGACTTCGGATTGGCCCGCATCACGAGCGACGACACGCGCACCGGGCTCACGCGGGTGGGGGCGATCATGGGGACGCCCCACTACATGTCGCCGGAGCAAGTGCACGGCAACGCCGTGGACCCGCGCAGCGACATCTTCTCGGTCGGTCTGGTGCTCTATGAGCTACTCGCCTACCGGAAGGCGTATGCCGGCGACATCGCTCACGTCGTTCTGCACAATATCATTCACGAGTCGCCGCTACCGCTCCGGGAAGTCATGCCGGACATCGATCCGGACCTTGCCAGGATCGTCGACAAAGCGATCGCGAAGGATCCCGACGACCGGTATCAGAGCCTGGCCGCGCTTGCCGCCGAGTTGGAGCGCGTCCGGGTGCGCCACGGCGAGCCCTCGGACACGGCCACGCTGATCAACGCGCGGCCCAGGCGAGGCGCCGGGGCCACGCCGCCGACATCGGATGAACCAGCGTCGGCGCGAGACGCTCGACATCGCGCGCATCTCGACGTCATCGCGCAACGGCGGGCGGCCGCAGTCGATTCGTGCGTCGCGACCGCGGCCGAACATCTGGCAGCCGGCCGCTACGACGAGGCGATCACGGAGTGCGAACACGCCGTCCTGCTGAATCCTCAGGACAACCGCGCCGTGGAGTTGATGGCCCGGGCGCACGAGGCCCTCGACGATGGCCGACTACACGAGTGGCTGGCCGAGGCGCGCGCGCGGATGGCATCTGGAGCGCTGACCGAGGCGCAGGCACTCATCGACCAGTCGCTGACGCTGCGCGCAGACTCTGTCGAGGCGCAGCATCTGCGGCAGGAGCTGCGGGAACGGCGGACCTCGCGCGAGAGCGCCACGGAGCGGACCCGGGCGGCCAAGGCCGCGCTCGAGCGCGCGACGAGAAGTTTCGACGACGGCGCGTTTGAAGCAGCGGCACGATCTGCAAGCGAGGTCCTGGCCTACGATGTCGAGAACCAGGACGCGCTCGACGTGCGGCGTCGTGCCGCAGAAGCCGTGGAAGCACGGCGGCGTCAGCAGGACCACGACCAGTGGGCGTCCGAAATAGTCGAGCAGGCGCGGCTGCGCGCGGACGCCGAGGATCCGCACGGGGCGCTTGAACTGCTCGAGTCGTTCGAGCCACCTCACCCGTTTGTGACCGACGCGCTGGCCCGGCTCCGGGTTCGGGTGTCCGGGGGGCGGTCGTCCGACCACGAGGCCGGGGATTGGCGCCAGACGGCGAGCACGGAAAGCGTCGAAGCCGACGTCGAACCGACGCTCGTTGCCAAAGGTCCGACGTCGACTCGAGCTCGTGCTGGCCAGGGCCAGGCGCGCCGGGCCGCGGTCGATCCGCCGCACCGGGCACTGAACCGTGGGTCAGCGATGACGTGGGCGGGGCCAGTGGCCGCGCTTCTGCTTCTGAGCGCTGGCGGCATCTGGTTCCTGATTGGAGATCGCGAAACCAGCGTGACGACTGCGCCACCCTCGGCCGACGGCAACGCGCCGACTGCGGGCACGGAGACCCCCGCGACGGGCGCCGCCGCCGGCCCGGCGCCGCTTGCAGCCATGCTGGATTTCAGAGGGGCTGGCTGCGTGTCAGGCGTTGCCCGCGCGAAGAGCGCCGCTGCCGCGATGAATCCCTGCGCGGCTTCATATGGCTGCCCCTCGCGTTCGAGCACGGTGGCTTCGGTTCGCCTCACTTGCGCCGACAAGAACGCCGCGGACTTCTGAGCTGTTGGATGCTTCTGGGCCTGGGCCAACGCATCCGACGCGCGTCGCTTCGCTGCCGCGAGAAGCTGATTGAGGTCAGCCGCCTGCGCTGAGTCCTGTCGCAGTTCGATCGGAGCGTTGAGGATCGCGGCGGCCGCGAG
>JANNEJ010000389.1:0-9159 GCA_031378585.1 Acidobacteriota bacterium
CTCGGCATCGCCGCCACCACCGCTGCCTTCAGCCTGGTGTACGCAGCGCTGCTGGCCCCACTGCCCTACCCCGACGGCGAACGACTCGTGATGGTCTGGGAGCACAACCTCGCGCGAAACCGGCCGCGCAACGTGATCAACACGGGCAACTACTTCGTCTGGTCCGAGCGCAGCTCCTCTCTCGAAGCCGCCGGCGTCTTCAGTCCCACCGTGGGCAACCTGGCCGGCGACGGGGGTGCGCCGGAGGAACTGCGGGGGATGGTCGTCCAGAGCAACGTGCTCGGCTTCGTGGGCGCCCGCCCGATTGCGGGCCGGCTGTTTGTCGAGGGTGACGGCGATCCAGGCGCCCCGCGTACCGCCATCATCAGCGGCGGTCTATGGCAACGACGATTCGGCGGTGCGGCCGACATCGTGGGACGGGCCGTGAACCTGAACGGCGAGCCGACCACCATCGTGGGCGTACTGCCGTCGTCGTTTGAACTCATGGGGCGAGGCGGCGACTTCTGGCGCCCCGCGGTGCTCACGCCCGAGGCGCGAACGAACTTCCGTGGCCGAGGTCTCATGGCCATCGCCAAGCTTCGTCAGGGTGTGTCGCCGCAGGCCGCCCAGCAGGAGCTGGAAACGATCTTCGACGGGCTCGTCCGTGAGCATCCAGACATGAACACTGGCTGGACCATCAACGTCGTGCCCATGCGCGAGCAGCTCACGAGCGATACCCGGCCCGCCCTCTGGGTACTCTTTGGAGCGGTGATGGCCGTGCTGCTCGTTGCGTGCGCAAACGTTGCAGCGCTGCTGCTCGTGAGGGCCAGCGGCCGGCGGCACGAGATGGCAGTCAAGGTCTCGCTAGGCGCCACGCCCAGCCATCTGGCGCGGCAGCTGTTCCTGGAGACCGTGTTGCTCGTTGGGGCTGGCGGCGCGATCGGCGCCGGACTGGCAAGCGTGTTGACGCGCGTCGTCTCAGCCACGGCTCGCGAGGCCGGCGTGGCGCTCGTGACCGACGGCCGGTTGGGCGCGGCCGGGCTGGCGTTTGCATTCGTGACGACGGCGGCCACGGCCGTGGCCTGCGGGCTGGGACCGGCGCTCGGCGCCCGTAAGGCGTCGGTGCACGACGCGCTGCGCGAAGGCGGACGGGGGGGCGTGGGCAGCCGGCAGCGGTGGCGTGGCCTGCTGGTAGCCGGCGAAGTGGCAGCCGCGATGCTGATCCTGTCGGGCGCCGCGCTGCTCGCACGCAGCTACGTGGCCCTGCAGGACGTGGACCCCGGTTTCAACCCGCAGCACGTGCTGACCGCCCGCGTCTCTCGCATGGGCACCGCGGCGCAATCATCGGAGGTGGCTTTTGGCCACGAGGTCGTGGCGCGGCTGGCCGCCCTCCCGGGCGTGACCGCCGCGGCCGCCACGTCGTTTCTACCGCTCGACGGAGCGCCGGGCATCGGGTCAACGTTCGTGCTGGCCGACCGGTCCGAGCCGGCCGCCGGCGAGCGCCCGGTGGCCGACTACCGGCCTGTGACGCCCGGCTACTTCGCCGCGCTGCAGATCCCCATGCGTGCGGGCCGCGACTTCTCCGACACCGACATCGCGGACCGGCCGCGGGTGGCCATCGTGAACGAGGCGTTCGTGCGCCAGTTGTCGTCGGACGTCTCGCCCATTGGCAGACGTCTCAACGACTCGCTGGGCCAGTCGCAGGAAATCGTCGGCGTCGTGGGCGACGTGACGCTCGGCAGTCTCAATGACGAGCGCCGCCCGGCCATCTACCTGCCCTTTGCGCAGCTCCCGGTCGGTTCACTGACCTTCGTCGTGCGCGCCGCCGGGGATCCGGCGTCACTCGGACGCATGGTCGAAGCCGCAGTGCGCGAGGTCGATCCCGCGCAGCCCGTGTCGGACATCCGCCCGCTTACCGAGGTCGTGTCGAAGTCGCTCACGCGCCCCCGCGTGGCGTCGGCCGCGCTCGGCACGTTCGCTGCGTTGGCGCTGCTCATGGCGGCGGTGGGCGTCTACGGCGTGGTGGCCTACGGCGTGTCGCAGCGGCGCGCCGAGTTCGGGGTGCGCCTGGCGCTTGGCGCGCAGCCGGCCGATGTCGTGCGCCTCGTCCTGCGCCAAAGCATGACGATGGTACTGAGCGGCGTCGCCGCAGGCGCGCTGCTCGCGATTCCCTTGTCGGCCTCGCTCCAGTCGCTGCTCGTCGGCGTGGGTCCGGGGGATCCGGCAACCATCGTGGCCATGGCGGCCGTGCTCGTGGCCGCCGGATCGCTTGCCACCTACGTGCCGGCGCGAACGGGCACACGCGTCGACCCCGTGGCGGCGCTGCGCGGAGAGTAGCGGCGCGACCACTAGTCGCCGGCGTGCACCAGCGTTCGGCGGCTCCGGTGCCCGGCCACCAGATCCGAACGCAGTTGCTTGCTCAGATAGACCTTCGACTCGGCGGGACCACCCGCATGGCGTTCGAACTGCACCACGTCGAAGCCCAACTGCGCCAGCACGGCGCGCATGTCGTAGAACTTGTTCTTCGTCTTCACGACGACTTCCTGATAGCCAAGCGCCACCGCCCAGGATTCCGACTGCTCGGTGAGCGCGCGGAAGTGTCCTTGCCCGCGCCAGTCGCGGCGGGTGGCGCCGATCCACGAATAGAGCACCTTGCGGTCGTCGAAATCGATGCAGCCGCGCAGCCGCTCCACCAGGTCGCGCAACTTGGGCTCGGTTTCGATGGCGCGCAGCTGGTGCACCACCTTGTAGGCCACCGGTGCGAGCGTAGCTGGATCGGACGGCAATGCGGCCACGGCCATCAAGATGAGCGACTCACGGCCCTCCAGGCGCTCGATGACCTCGGCCGCCATCTTGCGGCGCGGGAACTCGCCGAAGAACTCCTCGATGTACTGGATCTCGAGCGCGCCGGACTCGAGCGGATACTGCTTGATCAGATACTCCACGCGCCCGCCCCCTGTTAGTAGTCCATCCCCACGACATCGCCCGCGTCGGTGACGTCGAGCTTCTGCGCTTGCGGCACTTTGGCCAGCCCGGGCATCAGCAGCATGTTGCCGGCAGTCGCCACGACGAACCCGGCGCCCGCCGACAGCGAGGCGTCCGAAATCGTCAGGGTCCAGCCGCTCGGTGCGCCCATCACCGCGGCATCGTCGGTAAAGGAATACTGCGTCTTGGCGATGCACACGGGCAGGTGGCCGTAGCCAAGCGCCGCGTACTGCTGCAGACGCGTCCTGGCTCCGGGCTTGAACGCCACGCGCGCGGCGCCGTATACCTTGGTGGCCACTTCGGTAATCTTCTGCTCGAACGTGAGCGCTGGGCCATAGAGCGGCGCGACGCTTGCGAGATCGGCGCGATCGGCAGCGGCGACCACCTTGCGCGCCAGATCCGTCATGCCGTCGCCGCCCTCGAGGTAGCCTTCCGACAGCGCCGCCTCTACGCCGATCGACGCGCAGTAGTCGAGCACGATCGTCAAGTCGGCCTCGGTGTCGGCCGAAAAACGGTTCAGCGCCACGACCGGCTCCACGCCCCACCGGCGCACATTGGCCGCGTGACGGGCGAGGTTCGGGAAGCCCAGTTCGAGCGCGCCGTCTGGCGATCCGCCCTGCGCTCGCAGCGCCTTCAGCGTCACGATCATCACGGCCACAGACGGCACGTGCCCGCACATGGGCATCACGATGTCGAAGAACTTCTCGGCGCCGAGATCCGCCGCGAAGCCCGTTTCGTTCACCACGTAGTCGGCCAGGTGCAGGCCCATGCGCTGCGCCAGCACGCTGCTGGTGCCGTGGGCGATGTTGGCAAAGGGCCCGCAATGCACGATGGCCGGCGCGCCTTCGCTGGTCTGTACCAAATTGGGCATGATCGCATCGTTCAACAGCACCAGCATCGGCCCGACGGCCTTGAGGTCTGCGGCCGTCACGGGCTTCCCGTCATAGTTGAGCCCCACCACGATACGACCCAGGCGCGCGCGCAGGTCGGCGCGGCTCTCGGCCAGCGCCATGATGGCCATGATCTCGGATGCCGCCGTGATGATGAATCCGGTCTCGCGCGCTGGACCGTTCTCGCGCCCGCCCATGCCGGCCGCTACCTTGCGCAGCGCGCGATCGTTCATGTCCACGCAGCGCGGCCAGAGGATCTCCCTGGCGTCGAGGCGCAACTCGTTGCCGAAGTGCAGATGCGCATCGAGCAGCGCCGCCAGCAGGTTGTGCGCTGACGTGATGGCGTGGAAGTCGCCGTTGAAGTGCAGGTTGATCTTGTCGACCGGGTGCAACGACGCCTGGCCGCCGCCGGTGGCGCCGCCCTTCTGGCCGAACACGGGCCCGAGCGACGGCTCGCGCAGGGCCGCCACGGCGTGCTTGCCGATCTTCACAAGACCCTGCGTGAGCCCGATCGTGTTGACCGTCTTGCCCTCGCCGCTCGTGGTAGGGGTGATGGCAGTGACCAGAATCAGCTTGCCTCGCCTGGCAGGAAACCGGTCGAGTGTCTCGAGGCGGATCTTGGCGGTGTAGCGGCCGTAGGGTTCGAGGAGGTCCTCGCTGAGCCCGAGGCGCTCGGCGATGACGGAAATTGGCTGCATCCGGCGGCATGATACCCCGAGCCCGGTCCCATCCCTCGCCCCAGGCGCGCGCGAGCGCGGCGGTCCTGTGGGCGCAGGCCGCGGTATCATGCGCCGTCCGGCGCCGTCCTCGTCCTCTGTCCCAGCGCGCGCGTGGACCCGCACCGCTGATTCGCGTGTCCCCGGAGGTCCCCGTGACTGTTCGTCGTGCTGGCGTGGTCGCCGCTCTTGGTCTGTCGGTGGCCGTGCTGCCCCTGGTGGCGAAGGAGCAGGCCCAGGCGCCCGCGCCGGCCTCACCCGCAGCGCCGGTCTCGGATGGCCTGGTACTCAAGACGGAGCGCTCGGTCGACTTCACCACCGACGAAGTCACGTGGATGTCGCTCGACGTGTCGCCCGACGGCCGCACGGTGGTGTTCGACGTGCTGGGCGACCTCTACACGCTGCCGGTCGGCGGCGGCGAGGCCACTCGGGTCGTCGGCGGCCTGTCGTTCGAAAGTCAGCCGACATGGTCGCCTGATGGAAAGACCATCGCGTTCCTGTCGGACCGCAGCGGCGTCGAGAACCTCTGGATCGCAAACGCCGACGGCACGAACCTGCGCGCGGTCAGCAAGGACGGGCGGACCAACGACCGCCCGCAGATCATGGCGTCGCCGGCGTGGACACCCGACGGGCAGTACCTCGTGGTGTCGAAGTCGCGTCCGCCGGATCCGGGCACGTTCTGGCTCTACATGTATGACCGCGACGGCGGCGCCGGCGTGCGCGTGGGCGCGCCCCCGCCGCCGCAGGCCTCGCCCGACAGTACTGGCCCGCCGCCTGCGCCCCCGCCGAACCGTGTGGGTGCGGCGGTGTCACCCGACGGCCGCTTCATCTACTACGCGCAGCGCACCGGCTCGTTCACCTACAACGCGCGCTTCCCGCTCTGGCAAATTCATCGTCACGACCGCGAGACCGGCGACGTCGCGCAAATCACCAACGCCCAGGGCAGCGCGATGCGGCCGGTGCTGTCGCCCGACGGCCGGTGGCTGGTCTTTGCCACGCGCTACAAGACCGACACGGGCTTGCGCATTCGCAATCTCGAGACCGGCGCCGAGCGCTGGCTCGCATTGCCCGTGACGCGCGACGATCAGGAGTCGCGCGCCAGCCGCGACACGATGCCGCGCTACGACTTCATGCCCGATGGACAGTCCATCGTCGTGCCCGTGCTCGGCAAGCTGCAGCGGATCGATATCGCCACGGGCGCGGCCACGCCTATCCCGTTTGCCGTGCGCGTGCAGGCCGAGGTGGCGCCGCGCGCGTATGCCACGGTGCGGATCGACGACGGCCCGCAGGTGCGGGCGCGCCTGGTGCGCTGGCCGCGCCTGTCGCCCGATGGCACGCAACTGGTCTTCAGCGCGCTCAATCATCTGTACGTGATGGACATGCCGTCGGGCGCGCCGCGCCGGCTCACCACGACAGAGGAAGGCGAGTTCATGCCCACGTGGGCGCCGGACGGCCAGTCGATCGTCTACACCACGTGGACGAGCACCGGCGGACACATCAAGCGCGTGGCCGCCGCCGGCGGCGCGCCGCAGACCCTGACGGGGCACGAGGGCTACTACCTCGACCCGGTCGTCACGCCCGACGGGACGCGCGTGGCCTTTCTGGCCGGCGCCGCGTCCGATCAGCTCTATGCGATTCTGCTCGACACGCCGCCACCAGGTCACGACGGTCCCGACGGGGCCGACGGCGCCGACGGCCTGGCCGAGATCGGCGGCGTCAACCCGCCGAACACGCTCGAGATTCGCACGCTGCCCATCGCCGGTGGCACGCAGACGCTCGTCGCGTCGGCGCAAGGCGGGCGCGGGCTGCACTTCACTCGGCAGGACAGCGAGCGGGTCTACTTCCGCACCAATCGCGGACTGGCGTCGCTCACGCTCGCGGGTCTCGATCGCCGCACGCACGTGCGCGTGCAGGGCGTGGGCCCCGGCAACAACCCGCCGCCGGCCGACGAGATCCGCCTCTCGCCCGACGGCACGCGCGTGTTCGTGAGCCTGCAAGGCAAGCATCACCTGTTCTCGCTGCCCCGCGCGGGACGCGAAACCGTGGAGGTGCGGATTCAGGGTCGCACCGACAACACGGCGGTGCCGATCACGCGCATGTCGGCCGACGGTGGCGACCACCTGGCATGGACCAGCGACGGGACGGCGGTGACCTGGGCGCTCGGCGCGCAGGTGTTCCGCCAGGCGCTCGGCGCCACCGAACCGCAACGCATCGACGTGGTCGTCGAGGCGCCACGCGCGAGGCCACGCGGGTCCGTGCTGCTCACCGGCGCCCGTGTCATCACGATGAACGGCGACGAAGTGCTCGAGAGCGGCGACATCCTGGTGACCGATAACCGCATCGCCGCGGTGGGCCTGCGCGGCAAGGTGCCGGCCGCCGCTGGCATCCGTCGCATCGATCTGCGCGGCAAGACGGTGATCCCTGGCCTGGTCGACGTGCACGCGCACATGTGGGCGCCGCGCGGCCTGCACCAGACAGCCGTGTGGCAGTACTACGCGAACCTGGCCTACGGCGTGACGACCACCCGCGATCCGCAGACGTCCACGCCCGACGTCTTTGCCTATGCCGACATGGTAGACGCCGGCATGATGGTCGGCCCGCGCGTGTTCGCCACCGGCCCCGGCGTGTTTGCCACCTCCGGCATCGACAGCCGCGAAGCCGCCTTCAGTTTCATCAAGCGCTACAAGGAGGCCTACCGCACCAACACGCTCAAGCAGTACGTGGCCGGCGACCGCATCGTGCGCCAGTGGATCATCGAGGCGTGTCGGGAGTACGGCATCACACCCACCATCGAGGGCTCGCTCGATCTGAAGTTGAACCTCACGCAGATCGCCGATGGCTACACCGGCCAGGAGCACAGCTTCCCCATCATGCCGCTGCACAAGGACGTGATCGGGTTCGTGGCGCGCACGAAGACCTTCTACACGCCAACGACGCTCGTGGCCTACGGCGCGCCCTGGACCGAGAACCACTATTTCGAGACCGAGAACACCGTCGGCGATGCGAAGTTGAACAAGTGGATTCCGAACGAGTTGCTCGACACGATGATTCGCCGCCGTCCACAGTGGTTCATCCCGGAGGAGTACGGTCACACGAAGATCGGGAAGCAGGTGGCCGACATCGTGCACGCCGGTGGCCGCGCGGGCCTTGGCAGCCATGGCCAGTTGCAGGGACTCGGCGCCCACTGGGAAACCTGGAGCCTGGGCTCGGGCGGCCTCACGCCGCACGAGACGCTGAAGGTCGTGACCATCTTCGGCGCCGAAGCGCTCGGCATGCAGCAGGACGTCGGGTCGATCGAGCCCGGCAAGTTCGCGGACCTGGCCATCCTCGACGCCAACCCGCTCGTGAACCTGCGTAACACCAACACCGTGCGCTACGTGATGAAGAACGGCGAACTCTTCGACGCCGACACGCTCAACACGATCTGGCCGACGGTCAAGACCCTGCCGAAGCCGTTCTGGTGGGACACCGCGCCGCCGAAGCGCTGAGTTGTAACGGGTTACAACTCGAGGTCGTGTAGTAACGCCAGGAACTCCGCCAGGACCATCGCCGTGGCGCCCCACACCTTGACGCCGTCGACATGGAAGTAGGGCACGTCCATCACCACGAGCGGCGGCCGCTCGCGCATGCGAGGTTCGCGCAACACGAGGCTGGGGTCCCGCAGCGCCTTGAGGGGCACTTCGATGAGCCGCTCGACCTCGGCTTCGGCCACGCGAAACGCCGGGCGCGTGGCGGTGATGCCCACGACCGGGTGCAGCAGATGGCCGCTCACGGGGATGTGCAGCGGCGTCAGCCTGCCAATCACGTCCACCAGCGCGGCCTCGACGCCGACCTCCTCGTGCGCCTCCCGCAGCGCGGCCTGCTCGACCGTCTCGCCAGGGTCGACCCGCCCCCCGGGCAGCGACACCTGGCCGGTGTGCTGGCGCATCCACGACCCGCGCAGGGTCAAGGGCACGCGCCATTCCCCGTCGTGCGGATACAGGAGCACGAGGCCGGCCGCGTCGCGTAGTCCGTCGGGCAGCAGGTCCGGATCCCAGCCCGGCCGAGGCTGCGGCGCCATGCGCAGCTGCGCGGCACGCCCCGGCAGCGGCGCCAACAGGCGCTGGCGCAGCGCTGCGGCCATGGTGGTCATGCTGGCCGAATCGTACTCCGGGTTGACAGCGGCTCGAGGACGGGCGAGAGTGCCGGAGGGTCCTGCGGCTGGTCTCGCCGGACGAGGAGAATTGCCTGTGACGCGTGTCGTACTTCGGCCGTGGATGTTCGCTCCGCTCGTACTGGCCTTGCTGGCGGGATGCACGAGCACGCCCGGCGTAGAACCCGCAACGATGGTCATGCGTAACGGCAAGATCGTCACGATGAATCCGGAGGCGCCCGAGGTACGCGGACTCGCCATCCGCGGCGACCGCATCGTGGCCATGGGCACTGCGGCCGAGATGCTGCCCTATATCGGCCCGGCTACCGAGGTCGTCGACATGAGCGGCCTCACCGCGGTGCCCGGCCTTATCGAGGGCCACGGGCACTTCATGGGCCTCGGGCAGTCACGCATGGTCATCGACCTGATGGACGTGGCGAGCTGGGACGAGATCGTG
>JANNEJ010000390.1:0-5243 GCA_031378585.1 Acidobacteriota bacterium
CTCCTGGCCGGGTATGCCCCGGCCATTTTCTTCGACGGGCTGATCCAGAAATCGGTGCTCGACGTGTTCTTCGTCGCCAGCGCGCTCGCCCTCATCGCCGCGCTGACGACTGGCGTTCACGGCCAGAAGCGCCAGTGGCTCGGACTCGGGGTGGTCCTTGGTTGCCTGAGCCTCACGCGCGAGAACGCGCTGGTGCTCGTGGCGGTCGTGGCGGCGTGGGGCTGGTTCGGCGTGAAACACCGTCGTCTGTCGCGGGCCGCCGCCATCGGGCTCTTTGCCGCCGGGCTCGGCATGGGGCTCGCACCGGTGGTCATCCGGAACGCCGCCGTGGCCGGAGGCGTGTACCTGACGACGTCGCAATTCGGCCCCAACTTCTATATCGGCAACCACGAAGGCGCCGACGGCAGCTACACGGCGCTGCGATTCGGGCGGGGTTCGCCAGAGTTCGAACGCCTCGACGCGACGGAACTGGCCGAGCGCGCCGCGCGGCGTCCGCTCACCCCGGGCGAAGTGTCGAGCTATTGGACCGGCCGAGCCTGGACCTTCATCACGAGTCAGCCCGGCGCATGGCTCCGGCTGATGGGGCGCAAAGCGGCGTTGCTCGTGAACGCCACAGAGGTGCTCGACACCGAGAGCCAGGATTCACACGCCGAGTGGTCGTGGCCACTGCGCGTGCTCGGGCCCGTGACCCACTTCGGCGTGCTGGTGCCGCTGGCCGTCGTGGGCATCTGGGCGACGTGGGCGGATCGCCGTCGCCTGTGGGTGCTCTACGCGATGGGCCTGGCGTTTGCGGCCTCCACGCTCGCGTTCTACGTGTTCGCGCGCTACCGCTACCCGCTGGTGCCGCTACTGGTGATCTTTGCGGCGGCGGGCCTCGCGAATTGGCGGCGCGCGCTCGACACGCGTCCCACGGCGGAGGTGGCCTGCGTGCTGGCCGGCGCAACCGCAATGGCCATCGTCTGTGCGGTGCCGCTCGTGTCGGCCACCCGCAGCCGCGCCATTACCGAAACCAACCTGGGCGTCGCGCTGTACGAAGACGGGCGGTTCGACGACGCCGTCAGCCGCTACCGCCGCGCGCTGGAGATTCAACCGGACTACGTACCGGCGTTCAACAACCTGGGCGTGACGTTGCGCGCCAGCGGCCGCACCGACGACGCGATCCGCGCCTATCGCGAGGGTCTCGCGCTGCGCGACGACTATCCCGACCTGCACTTCAACCTCGCCAACGCGCTGCTCGCACTGAACCGGCCGGACGAGGCCGCCGAGCATCTGCGCAAGGCCACGGCGGGTACGCCGGACTCGGCCGGCGCGCACAACAATCTGGGCACTGCGCTTGCGGAAAAGGGACAGCTCGCAGAAGCCGCCATGGAGTTCGGCGCGGCCGTGGCGCTGGATCCGACGTCGTCGAAGGCTCACCGCAATCTGGGCAACGTCTTGAGCGATCTCGGTCGTGTTGACGAAGCGCTCTCGCATCTCTCGCAGGCCGCCGCGCTGGCGCCAGGCGACGCCGAGGCGCACTACGACCTCGGAGTCCTGCTGCTCGAGCGGGGCGACCCTGGTGGCGCCGTGGCTGCCCTCACGCGCGCGCTCGCCGTCAAGCCTGGCTACGCTGAGGCCCACAACAATCTAGGGATCGCGCTCGGCTCGCAAGGACGGCTCGACGACGCCATCGCGCAATTCGAGCAGGCGCTGCGCCTGAATCCGGCATTCGAGGACGCCGCGCGCAACCTCGAGACTGCCAGACGGGCGCGCCGGATTCCCTAGCATCGCACCTCTCACCGTAGCGCGGCGTCGAGACGCCGCGGGCAAACGACGGCAAACAGGCTATTGACGGATGCAACGCATGCGCGTAGCCTCACGCGCTAGCGTTGTCATCGGTTGTCTCTGGTTGACGGGGTCGCTCGCGCGGCCGGGAGGATCTGCATGTCGAGGATGCGTCGGGCGGCACTAGCCGCGTGGGTGTGTCTTGTGCTGCTGCCAGCGGCCGCGGCGGCGCAAAGCGCCATCACGGGCGTCGTCAAGGACTCGTCCGGAGCAGTGCTGCCAGGCGTCACGGTGGAGGCCGCAAGCGACGCGCTGATCGAGCGCGTGCGCTCAGCCATCACCGATGCCCAGGGCCTGTACCGCCTCGTCGATCTGCGGCCCGGCACCTACGCCGTCACCTTTTCTCTACCGGGATTCAACAGCTTCAAGCGGGACGGCCTGCAGCTGCCCGCGGAGTTCACCGCCACGGTCAACGCCGAGCTCAACGTGGGCGCGCTCGAGGAGACCATCACCGTCACCGGCGCGTCGCCCGTGGTGGACGTCACCACGGCGGCGCGTTCGCAGGTGCTCGATCGCGAAGCCATCGACTCGATTCCCACCGGACGCAGCATCCAGGGCATGGCGCAGCTTGTGCCTGGGGTGAGCCTGAATCTGCCAGACACCGGCGGCGCCCGCGGCATGCAGCAGACCTACATGACCGTGAGAGGCATGACCACGGCGAACACGACCATGCTCGTTGACGGCATGCTCGTGAACGGCCTCCAGGCCGACGGCGCCGTCCAGAGCTACTTCAACGACGCGATGAACCAGGAGGTGAGCATCCAGACGAGCGGCATCTCCGCCGACACGTCGGCCGGCGGCGTCCGGATGAACATGATTCCGCGCGAGGGCGGCAACCGCTTCAGCGGCGACTACAAGGCCTCGTACCGGCCCGGCAACTGGCAGTCGAGCAACCTCACCGACCGGCATATCGACCGCGGCCTGAACGCCGGAAACGCCATCGACCGCATCTTCGACTCGACCCTGTCGCTGGGCGGGCCGATCCTGAAGGATCGGCTGTGGTTCTTCGCGTCGGGCCGCTACTTCTCGGTGAACAACTACATCGCCAACACCGTGCAGGACGACGGCTCCCGCGGCCTGGACGACCAGTTCATCAAGAGCGGCATGGCGCGACTGACCTGGCAGATCTCGAACAACAGCAAGCTGAGCGGGTACTTCGACGAAGTCGACAAGTACCGCGGGCACGACATGCAGAGCAACGAGGACCCCGAAACGGCGTCGCTGCGGTGGTTCTCGCCGGCGTATCACACGGGTTCGATGAAGTACACGTCCACGCTCACAAACGCGCTGCTGCTCGAGGCTGGCTACTCGAGAAACCTCGAGTACTACACGAACAGCTATCAGGAGGGCGTGCAGCAGGCGCGCGGCACTGCGCCATGGTTCGCCGGTGCATCACGCCTGGAGAACGACCTCGGTGGCCGGACGACGGCCGCGTCGCTGCAACAGACGCAGAGCCCTGAGCGTCAGGCGATGCAGGCGGCGTTGTCGTACTTGTGGCGATCGCACAGCTTCAAGGCCGGCGCGCAGGTCACGTGGGGCGACTTCTGGCACACAATCGACGTCAACGCCGACCTGACGCAGCAGTACCGCAGCAACGCCACGGGCGTGCGTTTTTCGGTACCCGACAGCGTCGTCATTCGCAACACGCCGCTCGATTACGGCGAGCGCCTCAATCGCGATCTGGGCCTCTACGTGCAGGACTCGTGGCGCCTGAACCGCCTGACGGTGAACGCCGGGATCCGGTGGGAGAACATCAAGGCACAGGTCCTGGCCAGCGAGTCGCCGGCGGGCCGCTTCGTTCCGGCGCGCAAGTTCGAGGCGATCCAGGACCTGCCGAACTGGCAGGACTGGGCGCCGCGCTTTTCGGCCGTGCTGGATGTGTTCGGCAACGGCAAGACCGCGCTCAAGTACTCGCTGAACCGTTACAACCAGATCCGCACCACGGGCATCGCGACCAACTACAATCCGCTGCTGTCACAGACCGCGACGCTGCCATGGCGCGACGCCAACGGCAACGACATCGCCGAAGGCGACCGCGGCTGCACCGGCTACCCGCGCGTGGGGTGCGAGATCGACTTCACCGCCCTGTCGCCGAACTTCGGCACCGCGGCCCTCAACGAATTCGGCGACTATCCGCGCACGTGGAACCTCGAGAACGCGGTCGAAGTGCAGCACGAGTTGCTGCCGGGATTCTCGGTGTCGGCGGCGGTGTTCCAGGGCGGGTTCCGCAACCTGACGACGACCATCAACCAGAGCTGGTCGCTGGCCGACTACACGCCGTACCCGTTCTACAACCCGACGACCGGCCAACCCATCGAGGTGTTCGCGCGCAGCCTTGCGGCGCAGGGGCGGCCGACGCGCAATCTCGACACGGCCGACCCCGACCGCAAACGGCAGTACCAGGCACTCATGACCAACCTCACCTGGCGCATCCCGGGCGGCGGGCAGTTGTTTGGCGGCTTCACGATGGAGCGGGAGCGGCAGCGCGCCTGCACCGCGCCCGACGACCCCAAACTACCTGGCCACGGGCAGCACGACCAACTACTCGACCAAGGGGTTCTGTGATGACTTCGCCCTCAGCATCCCGTGGAAGAACCAGTTCAAGTTGTCGGGCACCCGGCGGGTCGGCTGGGGGTTCGAGTTGAGCATGGCGTTCCAGAGCAACCAGAGCCCGACGAGCTCGCGCGTCATGAACGTGACCCGAGGCACCACCCGCTACCCGGCGGGCTGCCCCTCACCCTGCCCCGCGGGCCAGGTGATCATGCCGACTGGCACCTTCGGCCAGGGTTCGCTGATCGTGTTCCTGGAGGCCGAGCGCGATACGTTCGTCGAGCGCATCAACCAGCTCGACTTCAAGTTGTCGCGGCGCTTCCAGGTGGGTAAAGTCACGCTGCTGCCGGTCGTCGAGGTGTTCAACCTGAACAACTCAGATGCCATCATCAGCTACGTCACGACCAACGCGCTCAGCGCGTCGTTCCTCGCGCCCAATAGCATCATGCAGGGGCGCATGCTGGGCGCGGGCCTGACCACCCGCTGGTAGTCTTGCGTCAGAGGCCGCATTCTGCCACGCTCGGGGCAGGAGGCGACCATGACTTCACTCGACGATCTCCCGCTCGGCAACGGGCAGGGGGATTCAGCGACAGTGGCGCCCTCCGCTCCGTCCTCCCCAGGGCCGAGGGTCGGGTTGTTCGTGGCGCTCGTCGCCGGCGCGCTGGCGGCAGGTGCTTGGTTCTACGTGTCGCAACAACGGGCGGCTGCGCCGGCCCCACCAGGTGCGGCCGGCGCGCCGTCGAGCACCGCCCAGACCGTAACCGACGCGCCGCCTGTGGCGCCGGCGCAGCCGCCGCGCGAGCAGATGGATCCCTACGTGCGCGAGCTCTTAACCACGCTGGGCTCGCAACCAGAGCTGCTCAAATGGC
>JANNEJ010000401.1:0-3784 GCA_031378585.1 Acidobacteriota bacterium
CGCGACGAGAACGTCGGCCTTACCCGTGCGAAACAGCTGCATCACGCGGTCGCGCTGACGCTGGTCGAGGCCGCCGTGCAAGGCCTGAGCGCCGTAGCCGTGCGACTTGAGCGTGTCGGTCAGCTCGTCCACTTCGATGCGTGTGCGGCAGAACACGATCGCGGAGGTCGGGTCCTCGAACTCGAGGATGCGGCCGAGAGCGAAGCCCTTCTGGCTGCGCGACACGATGTAGGCGGCCTGGCGCACCTGCGGCATCTTGCCGGCGGCCCGCTTCTCGGCCTTCACCGTGATGCGCTCGGGCTTGTTGAGGTGACGCTCGGCAATCGACGCGATGCGCGGGGCCATCGTGGCGGCAAAGAGCGCCGTCTGGCGCGTGTCGGGCGTGGACGTGAGAATCGCCTCGAGGTCGTCGGCAAAGCCCATGTCGAGCATCTCGTCGGCTTCGTCGAGCACGAGCACTTCGAGCGCCGTAAGGTCGAGCGTCTTGCGGCGCAGGTGGTCGAGCGCTCGGCCGGGCGTGGCCACCACGATCTCGACGCCGCGGCGCAGGGCGCGGATCTGCTGGTCCATCGGCGCGCCGCCGTAGACCGGCACCACGGTGAGGGTGGTCTTCTTCGCGTACTTGTGCACGGCCTCGGCCACCTGCATGGCCAGTTCGCGCGTCGGCACGAGGATCAGCGCGCGAGGCACGCCCTTCTTCGGGGCGGGCGACTCGAGCAGGCGGTGCAGCAGCGGCAGGGCGAATGCCGCCGTCTTGCCGGTGCCGGTGCCGGCCTGGCCGATGATGTCGCGTCCGGCCAGGAGCACCGGAATCGCCGCGCGTTGGATGGGGGTGGCTTCTTCGTAGCCCAGGGCCACGACCGCCTTGACGATGGAGTCGTCAAGGCCGAGGTCGGCAAACCCGAGCGGAGCGGGAGCATCAGTGATGGTGTTCAACAGCTGATTGTACTCCGCCCCGCCGCGCTCAACGCCGCTTTCGCGCCGTGGCGCGCCGGCCCAGCTGAACCACGATGTCGAATTCGACCTTGGCGACTGGCTGCACCGAAAGCCGGCTGCCTTTCTGGGTGACCAGCATCTTTTCCAGGCCTTTGGTGGTCTTGAGCGCCTCGAGCGGCACGACCTCGGGAAAACGCTCCACGAAGCCCACGTCCACCATGTACCAGACCGGCGTGTCCTTGGTGCTCGCCTCGTCGAAGTACATGTGGCCCTTCTTCCACGCAAGGTGGTCGGGGTAGCCCGCCCGGGCAATCGTGGCCAGCCCGGTGACCCCCGAGGGGTCGGCATTCGACGCATAGAACAGCACGCCGTCGCCCTGGCGCATGTCGTCACGCATGAAATTGCGCGCCTGGTAGTTGCGTACGCCCTCCCAACTCGTGACCCCGTCGCGCTCCAGTGCCTCGATCGTGTAGGCGCCGGGCTCGCACTTCATCAACCAGTAACGTTTCGACACGGTCAGGAATCCTCGAAGCTCTCGCTACAGCGACATGCGGCACACGACGCCCACGTCGTCGCAGTACCACAGCGTGCCGTTCCAGATCGTGAGCCCGTGCGCCAGCGGGTCGGTATCGGCGAGCTGGATCGTCTCCACGATCTGGCTGCTGTCGAGGTCGTACTTGAAGAACGCGTTCAGGTCGCCGTCGCCGTGCCACAGGTAGCGGCCTTCCCACGCCAGCCCGTGCGGGCGCGGGCCCGGCACCGACAGCCGCTGCTCCACGACCCACGACTTCGGATCGACCCGGTAGATCGAGCGCGCCGAGGTGGACGTGGTCCACAGCTTGCCGTCACGCCACTCCTGGCCGTGCGCGCCCTGGAAGCGGCCGTGTGGTCCCTGCGTGAGCCGCACGGCCGACGGAGTCGTGGCTGCTGGCACGGCGGGCGCGACCGGCGGCGGCGCCAGCGGACTGCGGCGCAGCGGTGGATCGCCGGCCATCGTGTAGGTGGTGCAGCCCGGCGTTGGACGGCGTTCGAGCACCGCACCGGTGGTCGCATCGCACCGCACGTTCTCGTAGCTGAAGGTCGACCCGATCCACAGGGCTTCGCCGTCGAAGGTGATACCGCTTGGACGCACCGTGTCGGTATCGAACGACTTGATCACCTGGCCATCCGAGTAGCGCACCAGCGACGCGCGGCTGCCGGCACCCTGATCGATGATCCACAGGCCCTCCGGCGTTGCCTGCAGCCCGTTAGGTCGCGCGGTCGGCGACTTGAAGGCGATCTCGACCTTGCCCGCGCGTCGCACGGGAATCGCTGGACGCGCCTGGAGAGCAGCACCTGCGGCAAACGCGACGCCTGGCGGCGCCGCCAACACGGGCGCGGCACCCGCAAATCGCAGAAAGGCACGGCGGCTGACGGTCGGTCTCATGTCGGATCCTCTCACTTCACGTCGAATCGTACTTCGAGGTACGTCAGTGGCTGCTCGATACGACTGTACCAGTGCGGGGTGTTGACGGGCACGAGCACGATGTCGCCCTTGCGTACCGTGCGCGTCTGGCCGTCCCGGATGGTGGCCGGTGCCGCGGGCGCGCCCGCAGCCGGCCGGACGATCGTGCCGCCGGTGACCAGCGTGGCCGAGCCTTCGATGATGTAGTGCACCTCGGTGCCGACGTCGTGCGCGATGGCGCCCTGCGGGGCCGTGCGCTTCACGACGTTGACGCGGTGCGAGTCGGTATTCACCATCCGCGCCACCATCATGTCGGGCGAGGTGCGCGCCGCCTGTTGCAGTTGCGCGAGCACGTCGGCTTCGCTCAGGTACGACGCGGGTGCGCTCTGTGCCCACGCGTGCGCGGCCATCAAGACACCGGCGAGCGCGGCGAGTATCGTGCGTGTCATCTGTGTGTGCCCTCAGCGCGTGTTGCCAGCCGGGGCCACCGTCCGCACGAAGCGGGATGTCGGCCGGGGCGCGGCGCCCGGCTATTCTGCCCCAGAATCCAGGCAAGTGGACGCAGGGATCGCGGCGCGCGGCACGCCGATGAGCAAGCGGTTCTTGGGCGTGATGGCGACGGGAATCGTCTGCGTCCACACGCGGTAGCCACGCTGTTCGAGCTGTAGAGCGCGCCGCACGTCGATGGCCAGCGGGCCGTCGACCCAGCCGGTCAGCGGGCCGGCGTCGCAGGTATCGACGTCGTGGCAGCAGGGCAGCACGGCCACCCGGGCGCCGGCCGTGGCGGCGGCATCGAGCACATGGTCGGTCAAGGCGCCGCACGCGTGGCTCGACACCACGACGTCGTCAGAGGCGCAGGCAAAGAGGGCGAGCGGCACCGGATGCATGCCAACGCGGCCCGCCAGACGGGGCCACGTTGCCACGAGAGACCCGTGAAGCGCCTCGGCGGACGCCGGCGGCGAGGGGTCCACGATGTGCGCGTCAGCCGACGTGTCGTCGAGCAGCAGCATCACGTGCGCCAGCAGTCCGTGACCACCGGCCACGTCGACCACGCGGCCGCCGCGGCAGAGGCGCCGCGTGCGACGCGCCACTTCCCACGCCTCGTAGAGTTCCTTGCGCGGCAGCACTTCGGCCTCGCATACGGCCCGCGCAATCCGGTCAAACAGCGAGTCACCCGTGAAGCGGGGCAGGTCGTGGCGGGTCAGGCGGTTTTTGGCCGAGACGGAGAAGGACACGGGCTGCATCGTAACGCGCCGGTCCGTCCCGCGCCGGCGCCGTCCCCTGCGGACCCTGCGGACGAATTCGTCCCTGGGCCCCCAACGCGGCCGCGCGAAGTGGACGGGCGAGCGGCTGAAGAAGCGGTAGCTCCCGGGCCGTCGCCCGCGGCTATTTCACCGGCGAGGC
>JANNEJ010000440.1:0-2593 GCA_031378585.1 Acidobacteriota bacterium
TACCCTTCGACTTCGACATCACGTTGCCGTCATTCAGTACCATCCCCTGAGTGAGCAGGTGCGTGAACGGCTCGCTGTGGTCGACCATCCCGAGATCGCGAAACACGCGGGCGAAGAAGCGTGAGTAGATGAGGTGCAGGATGGCGTGCTCGACGCCGCCCGAGTAGAAGTCGACCGGGCACCAGTACCTGACCTTCGCCGGGTCGAACGGCAGCTGGTCGTTGTGAGCGTCGGCGAAGCGGTAGAAGTACCACGAGGAGTCCACAAACGTATCCATCGTGTCGGTCTCGCGCCGCGCCGCGCGACCGCACGTGGGGCACGGGATATTCACGAACTCCGGAATCGTCGCGAGCGGCGAGTCGCCCCGGCCAGTGAACTGCGCCAACCTCGGCAGCTCCACCGGCAGCTGGTCGTCGGGCACGGACACGACGCCGCATTGCGGGCAATGAATCATGGGGATGGGCGTGCCCCAGTAGCGCTGACGCGAGATGCCCCAGTCCTTGAGCCGGTACTGCACGGTGCCTTCACCGATGCCGCGCGTCTGTGCTTCGGCCGTCAGGCGACGTCGCGCGTCGGCCGACGCCAGTCCGTCATAGCGCCCAGAGTTGGCGAGCAGGCCCTCGTCGGGCCGCGACTCGGACATGTCTGCGATGTCGGGCACGTCGCCGTCGACCGCGCGGATGACGGCGCGAATTGGCAGGCCGTACTTCCGTGCAAACTCGAAGTCGCGCTGATCGGCGAATGGCACGCCCATCACGGCACCCGTGCCGTACTCGCCCAGCACGAAATTGGCCACCCAGACGGGCACGCGCTCGCCACTGAATGGATTCACGACGTACTGCCCGGTGAAGAAGCCCTCCTTCTCCACCTCGCCGCTCACCCGTCCAGCCCGATCCTGGCTGCGAAAGCGCGCGGCCTGGTCGCGAAAGGCCTTCGGATCCCCCGCGGCCTCGGCGAACTGGCCGACGAGCGGATGTTCGGGACCGAGCATCAGGAACATCGCACCGTAGATCGTGTCGATGCGCGTCGTGAACACCTCGATCGCCCCGGGCCAGCCGTCGAGCGCAAACGTCACACGCGCGCCTTCGGACCGGCCGATCCAGTTGCGCTGCATCGTGAGGACCTTCTCGGGCCACTGCGAGAGCTCGTCGGCACTGGCCAGCAGGTCATCGGCATAGGCGGTGATGCGGAAGAACCATTGCTCCAGGTCCTTCTGCTCCACGGTCGTGCCGCAGCGCCAGCAGGCGCCGTCGACCACCTGCTCGTTGGCCAGCACGGTGTTGTCGACGGGGCACCAGTTCACGGTCGATCGCCGCCGGTACGCCAGCCCGCGCTCGAACATGCGAATGAACAGCCACTGGTTCCAGCGGTAGTAATCGGGCAGACACGTGGCCAGTTCGCGCTCCCAGGCGTAGCTGATACCGAGGCGCTGCAACTGCCCTTTCATGTGACTGATGTTCCCGAGCGTGGAGGTCTCGGGATGGATGCCACTCTTGATGGCCGCGTTCTCCGCCGGCAGCCCGAAGGCGTCCCAGCCGAAGGGGTGCAGCACGTTGAACCCTTGCAGGCGCTTCAGGCGCGCGACCACGTCGCCAATGATGTAGTTGCGCACGTGTCCCACGTGGGCATGGCCCGAGGGATACGCGAACATCTCGAGGCAATAGAACTTGGGCCTGGCGGGGTCTTCGACAACCTCGAACACCCGGCCGTCGTGCCAGCGCCCCTGCCACTTCCTGTCGAGATCTTGCGGGTGATAGTCAGACACGGGTATGGACACCAAGGGGCGGCTGAACAGCCGCCGTTCTCTGAATTCTAGCAGTGCTCCGCCCGCGGCGCCCGCCGCTACAGCATCGCCCAGAAGGGCGCCAGCGCCGCCCGTGCCGCCGCTGCGCTGGCGCGCCCGCGGCGGCGGTCCCCAGAGACCCGCGCCTCGGTGGCGTCGCCACCCGCCATGACGTGGAGCACCGCGTTCAGCGACGCCGTGAGGCTATCGATGTCGTAGCCGCCTTCGGTGACATACACGAGGCGGCCGCCGGCGTGCCGCTCGGCTACCCCGCCGATGAGGCGCGCCAGGTTCGCAAAGCCCTCCGGCGTCATGCGGAACCCACCCAGCGGATCGTTGGCGTGAGCATCGAAGCCTGCCGACACCAGCACGAGGTCGGGCGCGAACGCATCGAGCACTGGCACCGCGACGACCCGGAACACCTCGTCGAGGTCGGCGTCGCCCGCTCCCACGTCAAGCGGCAGGTTGACGGTGAAACCCGTTCCGGCACCGGCGCCGACCTCGGTGGCTCCACCGGTGCCCGGATAGTAGGGATACTGGTGGCTCGAGACGAACAGCACCGACGGGTCGCCGTAGAACATCGCCTGGGTGCCGTTGCCATGGTGGACGTCGAAGTCCACAATCGCGACCTTGCCCACCCCCTCGGCGCGCGCCCACGCCGCCGCCACGGCCACGCTGTTGAACAGGCAGAAGCCCATCGCCGTCGCCCGCTCCGCGTGATGTCCCGGCGGACGCACGAAGGCAATCGCCGGCTCGCGTGGCGCCGCGAGCACGTGCCGGACGCCGTCCACGACAGCGCCAGCCGCCAGG
>JANNEJ010000445.1:0-2809 GCA_031378585.1 Acidobacteriota bacterium
GCAAAGGCAAAGCGGTCCCAGGCACCGACAAACACCAGTCCACCGCCGGTGGTGAGCGTCGCGGTGTTGTAGGGGGCACGCCGCCGCTGTCGCCACAGCGTGCGCCCCGACGCGACGTCCATCGCCTGCAACTCGCCCATCTGCTCCGGGCTCTTGGGATGGAAGGTGTACTCGCTGACGCGGACCGAGCCCACGCCGCCTCCGCCCTCGCGACGGTCCATCGCATCGAAGGTGGCGCGTTCGCAGTTCAGGTTGAGCGGCACATACAGCGCCTTCGTGCCGGGATGATAGGCCATGGCCCGCAGGCTCTTCACCCCGCCCGTGCTTGGGCAGAAGCTAATGGGCACACCGATGCGCTGGAGCATGTTGGCGCGATAGGTCACGCGCCCCGTGCGGGCGTCGATATCGACGAGCGTCTGGTAGCCGGTATCGGTGGCCTTCACGAAAGCGCCTGTCGTCCGGTCCAGCTCCCACAGAATGCCGAGCTTCCCCATCGTGAAGAGCGAGCGCCGGCCATCGTGATCGATGAGGACGCGCTCGAACGCCTCGTCCATGTCGTACGACTCGCCGGGCAGGTGCTGGAAGTACCACTTGATCCGGCCAGTGGCCGGGTCGAGCGACAGCGTCGAGTTCGTGTAGAGCGCGTCGCCATCAGTGCCGCGTGCGGCCTGCGCCCAGGGCTTGGCCTGGGCGGTGCCCCAGTAGATCGACTTGGTTGCCGGGTCGTAGGTGCCGGGCATCCACGCATCGCCCCCGGCGCGCAACGTCACCGGCAGGTCGCCCCAGGTGTCACCGCCGGGCTGCCCCGGCCGCGCAATCGTGGAGGTCTTCCAGAGCAGCCGGCCGGTTCGGCCGTCAACCCCCACGATGTAGCACGTCTCGTCGTCGAACCTGGCACACCCCGTCAGGCCGCCCACCACGACGCCGTCGGCCACCACCGGACCACTCGTGAACGAGAATCCGGAGTTGGTGTTGCCGCCGACGTTGGTGTCCCATCGCACGGCCCCCGTGCGCGCGTCGAGGCCGACCAGATGCGCGTCGGCCGAAGCCAGGATCACCACGTCGTGCAGGATGGCCAGGCTGCGGGTTTGCGCCGACAGACGCCGGCGCTCGTCTATTGGGCGCCGGTACTCCCACAGCAACTGACCGTTGCGCGCGTCGAGCGCATCGACGACGTTGCCAGGGTTGGCCAGATACATGATCCCGTCGTGCACGAGCGGTGTGGTTTGCGAGGCACCCGGCTCGAGCGCCCACGACCACGCCAGCTGCAACGACCCCACATTGGCGGGTGTGATCTCGTTGAGCGGGCTGTAGCCCCAGCCGTCGAGCGTGCGGCGCCAGTTCAACCAGTCTGCAGGATTGGGGTTCGCAAGCATCGCGTCGGTCACATCGGTCAGCGCCGGCACGGGTCCAGGGGAGATGAGCTCAGGGCGGGCAGCAGTGGCGTCCGCGACAGGCACAGCACGCGCATCGCTCGCTGACGGGCCGGTACGCTGAGTGCCGGAAAGGGTCCGCAGGTAGTGCGCGACGTCCAGCACCTCGGCGTCTGAGATGTCACGGGCCGACAACGCAAACATCTGAGAGCCTCCTGCCCGGACCACCGCCAGCAGGTCGCGGTCGGACTGGGCAAGTGGCACGAGCGCCGGACCGAGCGACCCAGTGGCGTCGGCGCCGTGACAGCCGGCGCAGACGCGGCTGTAGGCGGCGCTGCCTCGGCCCGACGGTGCCTGCCCGGTGCGCGCCCCGACGCCCACGGCCGCCGCCGTGCACACGACCGTGGTCGCGACTGCCGCAGCGAACGCAATCGTTCTCATGCCGGTCTCCTTGGAGCGGCGGCCGCCATGAGCCGTCGTCGAGCGCGAACGCCACGGGCGGCGGCGTTCGTGGCCCGATTGTAGTGCGTGCAGCGAGCCTTTCATGCACGCCCCCCGCCGGTCGACGCCTTTGAGAGGCCTTGGACTGGGTTCGCCCTGACGTACCATGGCCGCCCATGAATCTCCATCAGATGCGCGCCACCGGAGCCGTCGCCCTGCTGTGCATGTTCACCGTGGCCTGCGGGCCGTCCGTGCCTCCTGCGGATCTGGTGCTTCGACACGGAAAGATCGTCACCGTCGACCAGTTCAGGCCCCAGGCGAGCGCGCTCGCGGCCCGCGGCGACCGCATCGTCGCCCTGGGCAGCGACCGTGAACTCGAGCCCTACATCGGGCCGCAGACACAGGTCATCGATCTGGCGGGGCGTCTCGCGGTGCCCGGCTTCATCGAAGGACACGGGCATCTGATGTGGCTCGGCGACTCGAAGGCGCAACTGGACCTGAGCAAGGCGCAGAGCTGGGACGACGTGGTCGAGCGCGTGGCGGAGGCCACTCGCACAGCGCCCCCCGGCGAGTGGATCCGAGGCATGGGGTGGCATCAAGCGAAGTGGACACAGGCGCCAAAGGACGCCGTGAAGGGCTTCCCGCTGCACGACGCGCTGAGCGCCGTCTCGAAGGACCACCCGGTGATTCTCGAGCACGCCAGCGGTCACGGCGCCTTCGTGAACGCCGCGGCGATGGCGAAAAAGGGCGTAACCGTCGGCTCGAAGGATCCTCCAGGCGGCGAGATCGTGCGAGACGCGGGCGGCCGCCCCACCGGCATGTTCCTGGAGAACGCGCAGAGCCTGGTCGACCCAGAGCCGCGCGCGGCAAGCGCCGGCTTGCTCGAACTCATCACGCAGTTTCCAGGCGGCGAGGCACAGACGCGCCGCCGTGCCCTGCTCGCCGCCGAGGACGCGCTCGCAAAGGGCGTCACGAGCTTTCACGACGCCGGCGCG
>JANNEJ010000447.1:0-7767 GCA_031378585.1 Acidobacteriota bacterium
GGAGGGCGTGGGCAGCGAGCCCCGCGACGTGTTCCTCCGCCTGTTCTGGACCGACGCGCAGCGCCTCGACTACTTCGCCGTGCTCGGCTTCGTGGTCGAGCCGGCGAGCATGCGCGAGCGGCTCTTCGCCGGGGCGCGTGGCCGCGCCTTCGACGACGTGCTGCGGCGGCGCGGCAGCGACGTGCCCCTGCAGCTCCGGATCACCGACGCCTCAGGCGAGGTGGTGTACGGCACGCTGCCGCCAGCCGTGGAGGGCGCCCGCCTCGCCTTTCCGATGCTGTTCTATCCGGCCGACGACATTCGCACGCGCCTTGCCGCCGGCGTCGCGCCGCGTCCCTGGCTGATCGACGTGGGCGCTGCGCCCTTCGCCTCGGCGTACGGCATCGCCGGGCAACGGTACTGGCCGACCGCGCTGTCGCTGCTGTTGATGCTGGCAGCACTCGGGCTGACCGTGCAGGCCCACCGCCGCTCAGCCGAGCTGGCGCGGATGCAGACCGATTTCGTCGCCCACGTGTCGCATCAGTTGAAGACCCCGCTGTCACTCTTGAGCACGGCCACCGAGACGCTGCAGATGGACCGCATCCGGTCGCCAGAGAAGCTGTCGGAGTACCTCGACACGATTCGGGCGGAGGCGGTGCGACTGTCGGCGCTCGTGCAGCGCGTCCTCGAGTTTTCGCGCGTACAGCAGCACCGCACCTACGAGTTCGAGCAGGTCGATCTCGGCGCGCTGGTGCGCGAAACCGTGGACGCCTTCGCGCACGGCCCGAACCGCCTCGATCAGTTCAAGGTAACGCTGAGTAGGCCCGGGCCCTACGTGAAGGCCGATCCCGCGGCGCTGGAGCAGGTGGTGGCAAACCTGCTCGACAACGCCGTCAAGTACTCGGGTCAGGATCAACCGGTCACTGTCAACGTGCGCGTCGAGCGGCTCTCGGCCGTGGTCGAGATTACCGATCGCGGGTTGGGCATTGCCCCCGCCGATCAGGCGCGCATCTTCGAGCGGTTCTATCGCGTACCTGGTTCCGGCCACCGTCAGGGCTTCGGTCTCGGACTGCCCATCGTCCGCGAGCTCGTGCATGCCCAGGGCGGGCGGGTCGACGTGTCGAGCACCCCTGGCGTGGGCAGCACGTTCCGCGTCACGCTGCGCTGTATCACCGGGCCCATGACGAGTGACAGTCCGCCGCTCCGGCAGCCGGAGGCCGCGTCGTGACCACCGCGGCGGCCAGGACCGACGACGCACGGCACGTGCTGGTCGTCGAGGATGAACCGCAGATGCGCTCGATGTTGACCGACAACCTCGAGTTCGAAGGCTACCAGGTCACCGCGGTCGCCTCGGGTGAGGAAGCGCTTCAAGCGGTGGCCGCGCGGCACTACGCGCTGCTGCTCGTCGACGTGATGCTGCCGGGCATCAGTGGCTTCGACGTCTGCCAGCGGCTCCGCGCCCGTGGTCTGCACGTGCCGATCGTCGTGCTCACGGCCCGGACGCACGAACACGACCGCATTCGCGGGCTCGACCTTGGCGCCGACGACTACGTGAGCAAACCCTTCAGCGTGCGCGAGCTGCTGGCGCGCGTGCGGGCCCTGGTGCGCCGCGACGACTGGCATTCGCCGGGCAGCGGCGAGTTCACACTGGGTGATGTCGTCGTGAAACCGAGCCATCGGCTGGTGCTCAAGAAGGGCCGGCGCGTGGCGCTCTCAGCCCGCGAGTTCGAACTGCTGCGCTATCTGTTCGCGCATCGAAACGAGGTCGTGAGCCGTGAGCAACTGCTGCGTGATGTCTGGGGCTACAGCCACCTCGCGGTGACTCGCACCGTGGACAACTACGTGGCCAAGCTGCGCATGCACATCGAGCCACGGCCGCACGACCCGCGCTACATCATCACCGTACACGGCAGCGGCTATCAACTGCTGGCGTAGCGTCCGGCCGCTGCCGGCGGCGGCCGCTCAGCCCCCGGGCTTGGCGGTCGTGGTCACGAAGGGAAACGCGCGCCGCTCCAGCACTTCGCCCACCGCGCGGCTGGCTTCCAGGAAGGCGGCGTCGGTGTGCGGGCTGGCGGCGGCGTCCGAGTTGGCGATGGTGATCGACCCGAACGGCTGACGGGCCGCCACGCACGGCCGGTCGGCGCTCGACGTGTAGACCCAGTGCATCGGATCGGTGAGGCTGTTGTAGGTGTAGGCATAGCCATGCGGCCAGCGATTCACCGTGATGGCCGCGATGTCGCGCGCCGGGTCGAAGCCGCCGCCGCCGAGCACGCGACCAAGCTGATCGCGGATGCTGCGCTCGAAGAACTCGAACGACGTGGCCAGCAGCTCCGCCCGGCCGATGCGATGCTGCTCTTTGCGGGGCTTGCCGGGCGCGCAGGGATGCCGATCCATGCGAATCACCACCGGCTCTTCGGGCGTGCGCGGATGCGTGAGGTCGCCCAGGTCCACGGCCTCGCCGAGGCCCATGCTGTCGTGATACATCGTGGGCGTCGCGATGTTGGCCACGCCCAGCTTCTGAAAGGCCGTCCAGCGGCGCAGCGCGACACTCGTGTAGACGAGCGGGCCCTTCACGCCGTACATCAGCGCGTCCTTCTGCGACGCCGGCAGCTCGGGCACCAGTAACGGGATGACCATGTTCCAGCACGCCATCACGACGTGACGCGCACGCACGTCGAAGAGTCTGCCGCCCTGGCTGTAGCTGACGACGACGTCTTTCGCCGACTGCGGGCTCCCGTCGTGGCGAACGTTCACGACGGTGCTATTCAGCCGGATGCGACCGGTTTGTCCTGCGCGGTCCAGACGCGAGTAGTCCACCCGAGCGGCGCCCACATCCTCTTGCGTGCCTCCCGGCACCGCCTCCGGAATCAGCCACCGCACGAGCAACCGGGCCACGGTGGCGTTCCCGTCGGGGAAGTGAATGGCGCCCCCGCCGCCAGAGGCCTTCTGCCGACCGTGATGTCCACCGGGAAGATCTGCCAGGACGCCCTCTGGCGTGGGTTCGAGCTTCAGCCCCGCAAATCCCGGCACGCCCATCTCCCAGCCGAAGAGCGCCGGAATCGCGTCGGCGCCGACGCAGAAGTTGCCGCGGCCGGTCGTGAGGAAGAACCACAGGCACTGCTTGTCGACCTTGGCGACGTTCAGCAGGTAGTCCTCGAGGCTCATCTTCGCCAGGCGCTCCTTCTTCTCGGCCGAGGTGAGACCGGGCATGTAGTCGGGCTGATTCGAATCCTGCAGCCGACGCATGTCCGCCTTGGCTTTCGGCGAGAGCGGCATGGCGTCGACGTATTCAGGAGCGTAGCCGCCGCGGCCGCCGCGGGCACTGCCCTCGGGCCGCACGACGAGCCGGTCGGCGCCCCACGTCTCCTTGTCGAAGAAGTGGCCGCTGCGCAGCCCGAACGAGGAGTACAGGCTGCGATTGGTCTCGTTGTTCTTCACGAAGCGGTCGAGGTCGACGCCGATGCCCTGCAGGAGCTGCCTGGACGGCTGGTTGTAGCGCAGCGGCGATTCGATGTTGAGCGTGCCACCGTTGAGCGCCATGAGCTTGCCGTCGACCACGAACTCGTTGCGCTTGGCGTGGCCACCGAAGTCGTCGTGGTTGTCGAGCACCAGCACGCGCGCGGACCGGCCCACGCTCGTCACGAAGTAGTAGGCCGCGGCCAAGCCACTGAGTCCGCCGCCCACGACGACCAGGTCGTACTTCTCTCCGGTGTGCGTCGCGCTCGCAAGGTCTAGGCCGCGGCCATCCCGCAACTGATGCGACACCTCGAACGAGCCGGCGTGGCTCCCGCGCAGACCCGCGCGCCTGGGCGGATAGTCGGCTCCGGAATCGCCGGCTTGTGCCGCTGCTTGCGCGTCGAGCGCGAGTGCCCAGTTCCATTTCGGCAGCAGCGCCGCTCCAACCGCCACGGCCGCGCCGTTGACGAAGTCGCGCCGGCCGATGGCGCGGTGCATGCCCAGATCGCGATCCCGGCTGCTCATGACAGGTGCTCCACCGAGGTTCTCACTGGCGGCGACTCAGGCCAGGCCCCGGCTGACAAGCAGTTCCTGCACGGCGCGATGCGCTTCATCGAACGCCTGATTCGTGAACGCGGCCGCACCTGCATCGGAATTCGCGATGGTGATGGGGCCGAAGCGGCGGCGGCCGATGACGTGCGGACGCTGCTCCGGCGCCACGTCGGGATCCGCCAGCGTGTCGTAGGTGTAGGAGTAGCCGTCGGGCCAGCGGTTCGCCGCGATGCCGACGATGTCGGCCGCCGGATCGAAATCGGTGCCGGCCAGCATGCGTGCCATCTGACGCCTGATGGCAAGCTCCACGTCGTGGAACGTCATGGTCAGCAGCTCCTGCTGACCGAGGCGATTCTGTTCCTTACGCGGCAGGCCGGGCGTGTTCGGGTTGCGCACCATGTGCACGACGATGGGCTCATCGGGCGTGGTGACGCCCTTGTATCCGCCTACGGTCGAGCCTGGATCCAGGCTGCAGCTCGGGTGGAACATTCCCGGTGCGTTGATGCTGGCCACGCCAAGCTTCTGGAACGAGGTCCAGCGCCGGATGAGCAGGTTGGTGTAGAGCATCGGCACCTTCACCGAGTACGCCAGCGCTTGTCGCTGATCGGCGGGCAACTCGGGGACGAGCCTGGGGATCAGGGCGTTGAAGCAAGCCAGCACCACGCTTTCGGCCCGCACCTGATGCATCTTCCTGTCGCGCAAGTAGGCGATGCGCGCGCCGGTCGGCCGCGCGGCCGATCCGTCGAGTGCCACTCGGGTCACGGTGCTGTTCAGGCGAATGCGCGTGGGCGTGCCGGCGTCGTCGAGCCGGTCGTAGGCCACCGGCGGCGCCTTCACGATCGTGGACATGTCGTGGCGGCCCGGAATAGCCTTCGGCACGAGCCTCGACACGAGCAGGCGGGCCAGAGACGCGTTGCCGTCGGGGAAATGAAACGTGAAGCTGCCCTGCCTGAAGGATTCTTCGTCCGGCAGTCCGAGGCCGTCGAAGCCGATGCGGCCAGCGCGCGCGGCCTCGAGCGCGGGCGTCGTGTCGACGCGCTTGTTGTTGCGTCCGCCCTGGCCCAGGAAGAATGGCAGCGCGTCGGGGCTCATCAACGCGTGCTGCAGCAGAAAGTCCTGATGGCTGATGCGCGCCAGCGTGGCCAGCTTGTGCTCAACGCTCTTTCCCGCCATGTAGTCCGGGTTCTTGCCGTACAGCCGGATCAGATCGCGCCTGGCGGCGTCGCTGAGCGGCGCCTTGGCAAAGAACTGATCCCAGGGCAAGCGACCGTTGCCGGGCACGAGCCGGTCTTCTCCGAAGTGTTCCTTGTCGAAGAACATGCCGGGGCCGAGGTTGAACTTCTGGAACAGGTCGCGATCGGCGAACTCGGCATTGCGGTCGACCTCCACGCCCAGGTCCACGAGCAACGCCTTGGACATGTAGCTGTAGGGATACGGCGTGGCCACGCTCATGGTGCCGCCGTAGCCCAGGAACGTACGGCCCTGGTAGGTGAACTCGTTGCGCTTGGCGTGGCCGCCGAAGTCGTCGTGGTTGTCGAGCACGAGCACGCGCTGATTGGGCAGCGCTTTGTGCCAGAAGTACGCCGCCGCCAGACCCGACAGGCCGCCCCCGACGACCACCAGGTCGTAGGTCTCACTGGTGTCGACGTCGATGCCTGGGTAGGCGGCGTAGTCGCCACGACGGACAGCGCCCAAGGTGTCGAGCGTCGATGCGTACTGGCCGCGCAGCCCGAGCCGGGCAGGCGGATAGGCCGGCTCCGCGCCTGGCGTCTGCACGCGGGCCTCGACGGGCGTCGACCGGAAGGCAGCGGTGGCTCCCGCCACGCCGAGCGCCACGCCGTTCAGAAAGTCCCGGCGCGGAATGCGACGGTGCATGCCGAGGTCGCGAAGTTCACGGGTCGTGCTCATGACCGCCTTCTCTCTTGCCGGGTCTCCGACGGCGGACCGTTCCCGGCGCGTTCAGTCGTTACAGGTCACGAGCTTGGTCGCGGCGTGTCCCGCATACGACACGATGCGCCAGCCCTCGGCCGTATCGCCGAAGAGATACGTGATGCCGCTCTCGGAGATCACAGAGCCATCCTTGCGGAACCGCTCGAAGGTGCCACTGGCCAACGCCGCACCTGGGTTGAGCACGCACACGACCGGAGTGCCGAACTCCGACCGGTCCCAGCCGCTCTTGAGCAAGCGCTCGAGTGAGGCCGAGAAGCGTGCCACCACCGCCTCGGGAGTCGCATCGACGTCGATGCCCGCGGCCCCCAGCTGCATCCACGGCACGTGATAGACCTGCCGGCCGAGCGCGGCCATGTTCCGCTCGGTGAACAGCCGGTAGTAGGCGTGAACGGCGTCAGCGACCTCTCGCTTGATCGCGGCAATCTGCAGCGGAGAGAGCTCGCTCTGCTGCGCACGTGCCGGAACGCACATCGCCAGTACGATCGCCACGACCGCTACTGCCCTCTTCGCCTGCGACATGGGCGCCCCCCGGACCAATACGTCAAGTGGCCGCAACGACGCGACGGCGGTTGCGCTGGTCGATCCGCGCAGAGGCTGTCACACGGCCCTGGGGTTGTCAATGACCGACGGGCATCCGTCGTATGCGGACAGAACGCGTTGACAGGCATTCCCGAAGACGCATAATCCCCGCATCGGTCAGCGTACCACTTCGTCTGGAGGCTGGATGACACGTCGGTGGCTCGTCAGCGTCGTAGGGTTGGCGGCGGTTGCGTGGACGGCGAGCCTCGGCCTCGACGCCCAGTCGGTGGCCCGCGGGCAGTGGCGCGCAGTTGGCGGCGACGCCGGCTTCACCCGCTACTCGCCTCTCGATCAGATCACCAAGAGCAACGTCGGCAAGCTCAAGATCGCGTGGCGGAAGCCGGGCGTCGACGCGTCACTCAAGCAGGCGTTCCCCGACCTGCGCGTCTCGGGCAACTTCCGGTCGACGCCGCTCATGATCAACGGCGTGCTCTATGCGCCAAATGCGGTGGGCTTGATTCGCGCCTTCGGCCCCGGGTCAGGCGAGGTGCGCTGGGAGCAGGCGCCATTCGCGCAGACGATCGAGGAGGTCTCACGCCCCAGCCCGCGCGGTATCGACTACTGGCGCGCTGGCAACGACGAGCGTCTCCTCCTGGTGCGCGGCGAGTATCTCTACGCCATCAACGCGAAGGACGGCACGTACATCAAGGACTTCGGCGAGGGTGGCCGCGTCAGCCTGCACTGGGATCACGCGCTCGGCGCCATGTTCAGCTGGACGGCGAGCCCGATCGTGGTGAACGACGTGATCGTCGTGGCGGGCGCGACTGCCGGCGCCGGAGACGGCGGCGTCAAGAAGGAGGCGACGCCCGAGGACGTCCGCGGGTTCGATGTCCGCACCGGCAAGCTCCTCTGGACCTTCCACGTAGTGCCGCACGCCGGCGAATTCGGTGCCGACACGTGGGGCGACGAGTCGTACTCCTTCTCGGGCGACCTGGCGTCGTGGTGCTGCATCTCGGCCGATCCCGAGCTGAATCAGATCTACGTGCCGCTGTCGGCGCCGACCGGCATCGTCTACGGCGGCCACCGGCCAGGCGACAACTTGTTCTCGGATTCGCTCGTCGCGCTCGACGTGAAGACCGGCAAGCGCGTGTGGCACTTCCAGATGGTGCACCACGACTTGTGGGAATACGACACCGTGGGACCTGCCACCCTTGGCGACATCACGGTCAACGGCCGCCGGATCAAGGCCGTGATGCAGCCGAGCAAGACGGGCTTCATGTACGTGTTCGATCGCACGACGGGCCAGCCCGT
>JANNEJ010000492.1:0-4680 GCA_031378585.1 Acidobacteriota bacterium
GCACACCGGCTCCGCGGTCCGCCGCCGCGCCTTCATCACGGTCACCGCCGCTCCGGGCCGCCCGAGGGGCCGCTCGCAACCGCCAACACGCGCACTGGTGAATAATGCGGGCTAGGGGCTGGGGGCTGGGGCGTGCCGGCGTCGCGCGTGTAAGAGACGAGTCCTTCGTTCGCGGCAAGTGAGACACATCTTCTGATAGCGTGACACTTGCCCACGCCAGCCCCCAGCCCCTAGTCCCCAGCCCCCTGGTTTTTCGCCCCAGCCCCTAGTCCCCAGCCCCTAGAACCCGATCATGACCCCCGCCCTCCTCCGCGCCCTCGAGTTCGACCGCATCATCGACGCGCTCGCCAGTTTCGCGCTCACGCCCGTGGGCAAAGCGCGCATGCTCGGCGAGCAGCCGCAGGTTGACCGCGCCGTCGTGGCACAGGCTCTGGCCGCCACCAGCGAGACCGTGCGCTACGTCGAACAGCACTCGCTCTTCCCGCTGCGCGCCGGTGCGGGACTGGACCAGGCACTGCAGTCGCTGCCGGTCGAGGGCCGTCCGCTCGAGGCGCTCCAGCTGCGCCTTCTGGCCGACTTCGTGGCCTCGATTGCCGACGCGCAAACGGCGTTGAACCGCGCGCCAGGCGCCTACCCCATCCTGCAGAAGCTGGTGGCCCGGCTCGCGCCCTTCGCCGACGAGGTGGCGGCCGTGCGTCGCGCCATCGACGTGAACGGCGACGTGCTCGACGACGCCAGCCCAAGGCTCGCGTCGATCCGCGAACGGCTGCGCCGGCAACGCGCGAAGCTGCGCACCACGCTCGAGCAATTCGCAAAAAGCCGCGACACCGCGAAGTACCTGCAGGAGCAGGTCGTCACCAGCCGGCACGGCCGGTTCGTGCTGATGGTGCGCGCCGAGCACAAGGCCTCCATTCCGGGCATCGTGCACGGGTCGTCGGCCAGCGGCGCCAGCCTGTTCCTGGAGCCGATGGCATCGGTCGAGATCAACAACGACATCGTGGCGGCGGAAGAAGAAGAGACCGAAGAGATCTTCCGCATCCTGCTCGAGCTGAGCGACCGCTTCCGCGCCCGACCCGGCGACTTTCGCGTGGCGCTGGCCGTGGCGGAAGAACTCGACCTGCTGCAGGCCCGCGCGCGCCTCGCCCACGCGATGAACGCCGTGGAGCCGGTGCTCTCGACCACCGGCCATATCGAGCTGCGCGAGAGCCGCCACCCGCTGCTGATTCAAGCCGTCGTCGATCGGCTGGACGACGCGTCGGAACGCCGCGCCATCACCCCGGTGCCCGTGGACATCGCGCTCGTGCCGCCGTCACGGGTGCTGCTCATCACGGGGCCGAACACCGGCGGCAAGACCGTGGCCCTCAAGACTACGGGGCTGCTGGCGCTGATGGCTCAGGCCGGCTTGCACATCCCCGCGGCCAAGGGCTCCACGCTACCGGTCTTCCGCACGCTGTTTGCCGACATCGGCGACGAGCAGTCCATCTCGGCCAGTCTCAGCACGTTCTCGTCGCACATCACGAACATCGCGTCCATCGACCGCGCCATTCAGGTGCCGTCGCTCGTGCTGCTCGACGAAGTCGGCACCGGCACCGATCCGGCCGAGGGCGGCGCCCTCGCCACGGCGATCATCGCGCACTTCATGCAGAAGGGCGCGATCGTGTTCGCCACGACGCATTACGACGCGCTGAAGACGTGGGGCACGGCCACCGACGGCGTCACCACGGCGGCGTTCGCGTTCGATCCACAGAACTTCGCGCCGAGCTATCGCCTGATCTACGGCGCGCCCGGACGCAGCCTGGCCATCGAGATCTCGCAGCGCCTGGGACTTGCGCCGACCATCATCGCCGCCTCGCGCGGATATCTCTCGGATGACCGCAAACGGCTCGACGCGCACCTGGAGCGGGTGGATGCTCAGGCCCGCGGCCTCGACACCGAGCGGCGCAAGTTCGAACGCGAACGCGCGGGTCTCGTCGAGCAGAACACGGCGCTCCGGCAGCGCGAGAGTGCGGTGGCCGAACGCGAGGGCCGGCTTGCCAAGCGCGTGAACGAGAAGCTCGACGACCGGCTGCGCCAGGCGCGCCAGGAGATCGACACCGTGGTGGCCAAGCTCAAGGAGCGGTCGGACACCCTGGTCGAGCAGGCCGCCGCTCGGGCGCAGCGCGCCTCAATCTCCACGGGCGAGGCAGGCGCCGCCAGGTCCGATGCGGCCGCTGCCGTAGGCAGGATCATCGAGGGCCTGCGGCATCCCGCATCACCGCCGGCGGCGATCGAACCCGGGCCGCCGGTGACAGTGGGCGCGCGTGTGACGGTGGCCGGCATCGGCCTCGAGGGCTTCGTCGTGTCGCTCGACGGACCGCGCGCAGAGGTCGACGTGCGCGGCAAGCGGATGCGCGCGAAGGTCAAAGACCTGCGCGTCATCGGCGGTCCGCAGAAGACCGCCACGGCCTCGTCCGTGCGCGTGCACGTAGACCTGCAGCCGCGCGAGGGTCTACTGAGTGAGCTGAACGTGATTGGCTGCACGGTCGACCAGGCCATTGACCGACTGGCGAAACTCCTCGACGCCTCGCTCGTCACCGACGTGCGCGAGATCCGCATCGTGCATGGCCACGGCACGGGCGCGCTGCGACGGGGCCTCGAGAAGTACCTGAAGGATCATCCGCTGGTGCTGAAGGCCACGCCGGCACCGCCCGATCAAGGCGGCGGTGGCGCCACGGTGGTCGAGCTCAAGGACTAGAGAGACCGCCCGCCCGCCGAGAGGGCGCGGTGAGACTCACCCCATCCACTGCAAGACAGGCGCGGCGGCATCTTCGAGCGACTGCACGATGATGTCGACAAGTGCCGGCCCGTCGTGCTCCGCAGCCGCGCGCAGCACCGGGCCCAGCTGGGCCGGATCCTCGACCCGCCACGACTTCACGCCGTAGCCGCTGGCAATGAGCGCATGGTCGGTGCGCGCGAAATCCACCGAGAAGTAGCGCCCGCCGTAGCTGGCCTTCTGGCTGGCCTTGATCCAGCCGAACGTGGCGTTCGAGAACACGAGCATCAGCAGCGGCACCTTGCATCGCACGACGGTTTCGAGTTCGCCGACCGAGAACCCGAAGCTGCCATCGCCCATGATCGACACGCACTTGCGCTGCGGCCGCGCGAACCACGCCCCGACGGCGGCCGACATCGAATAGCCGAGCGCGCCGTGGGCGCGGTTGGTGATGAAGTGACGGCCGGCGTCCTGCAGCTGGTAGTAGGCCGACACGTAGGGGCAGGGCGTACCGGGATCAGCCACGACGACGGCGTCGCGCGGCAGCACGCGATTCAGTTCGGCAATCACGCGTTCCGGCCGTATCGGGCGCGCCTCGCTCGTGGCGAGCGACTGGAACGCCTCGAACCTGGCCTGGCGAGCGCGTGCGGCCACCGCTTCGCCATCCACGGCGCCAGGCACCCGTCGCGCCTCGCGGTGCCGCAGCGCGTCGAGCAACGCCTCGAGCACGAGCTTCGCGTCGCCGATGAGCGCGTGCGCGGTCTGGTAGTTGGCCGATACCGCCATCGGATCCACGTCGATGTGCACGATGGGCACGTGGCGCGCGGGCTGTGTGCCCCGCTCGGTCGTGGTCGATCCGGCGCGGCAGCCGACAAAGATCACGAGATCCGCCTGCTCCACCACCGCGCGCGTCGAGACCACGCCGCCGTTCAAGCCCACCACGCCCACGCTGAGGGGATGCGTGTCGGCGATGCTGCCTTTGCCGCTCACGGTGGTGCACACTGGCGCGTGCAGCAGCGTAGCCACCTCGGCGAGCACGTCGGTGGCGCCAGACCCGATCACGCCGCCGCCGCAGATGAAGACCGGCCTGCGGGCCTGCAGGACCTCGTCAGCGGCGGCCTGCACAGCGGCCGGGTCCGCGCCAGAGCGCCAGGCCGGGTACTGCTCGTGGCCTGCCTGCGTCCAGATCTCGGCGCCGTCCACGGGCTCCTTCAGCACGTCGTAGGGCAGGCCGATGTGGGCCGCGCCGGGACGCCCCGTGGTCATGTAGCGGAAGGCCGTGCGGATCGCCTGCGGCACCTGTTCGGCGCGGTCGCAGACGGTGTTCCACTTGGTGAGTGGCCGGTAGAGCGCTTCCTGGTCCAGCTCGGTGAGCGGGTAGCGTCCGCGCGACAACACGGGCACATCCGACGTGATGCCCAGCACGGGTGAACTCGACTCGTTGGCTTCTACCAGGCCTGGCAGCAGATACGTGGCGCCGCCGCCGCTCGGCCCTTCACACACACCTGGCGTGCCGCTGACCCGCGCGTAGCCATCGGCCATGTAAGCCGCGCTGCGCTCGTCGCGCGCGAGCACGTGCACGATCTGGTGGTCCATCCGGTAGAGCGCGTCGTAGAGCGGCAGGCTCGTGTCTCCGCACAGGCCGAAGATGTGGCGCACGCCGTAGAGGTCGAGCATGCGCACGGCGGCTTCGGCACCAGTGAACGTGTCCATGTGCGGCCAACCTCTCAGGTGCGTCGGACGACCAGCAGCGTGATGTCGTCAAACTGCGGCGCGGCCCCGGCAAAATCGTCGATCGCCGCCATGATGGTCGCGATGACCTCCGCGGGCAGGCGGCCCGTCGAGGCCCGCAGGCATTCGATGACGCGCGCCTCGCCGAATTCCTCTTCCGCCATGTTCTGCGCGTCGGTGACCCCGTCCGAGAACAG
>JANNEJ010000162.1:0-12665 GCA_031378585.1 Acidobacteriota bacterium
CCGACCCGCTTGGGGACGTGAGGAAGGGCCGGGTCGACCTCCACATCGAGCGCACGGGCCTGGCGGCGCGCGGCTGGCTGAAGCTCGTGCGCAAGCTCGAGAGGGGCGGCGAGATCCTGCTCGGCGAACACGCCGACTGGCCCGCGAAGCACGACGCGGAGCTGCCTTATCTGAACGCCGAAGAGGATCGACTGCTGTACGTGGCTGCCACGCGCGCCCGGCAGATGCTGGTCGTGAGCCGCTGGGCCACCAAGCCCACCGACGGCCCATGGGGTGTGCTGGCGGACTTCCTGACGAACGCGCACGAGCTTCCCGTGCCGGCCGCCGTCCCCGTGCCGCACCCCACGCCGCCCGCCAGCGGCTCAGCCGTGCAGACCGCCGCCGAACAGGCGCGGGCGCTGGCCCACGCGCGCGTGAACCAGCCGTCGTGGGCCGCCACCTCCGTGACGGCAGACGAACGCCACATCGCGCGCATGACCCGCACGGTGGATGCCATGGCCGACGACCCGTCGAAGGTGGTGGTGGCCGACACGCCCTCGCACCGCGCGGATGCCGGCCAGGCGTGGGGCACCCTGGTGCACGGCCTGCTGGAACATGCCATGCGGCACACGGCCGCCACGCGCGACGACCTGCGCCGGCTGGCCCTGTGGCTCACGGTGGGGGAGCCGCAGTTGCGCGTGGTGATCGACCAGGCGCTCGACACGGTGCAGGCCGTAGCGGCGGGTGCGTTCTGGGCCGAGGCCAAGGCCGCGGCCGAATGCTACGAGGAAGTGCCCTTTGCCGTGCGCGAGCAGGCGGACGGCGTGCCTACCGTGCTGACGGGCGTGATGGACCTGGTACACCGCACGGCTGAGGGTTGGCAGGTGGTGGACTACAAGACGGACCGGGACGGCGCGGCGAGTTTGCCGTCGAAGTACGCGGGGCAGATCGCGGCGTACCAAGCGGCGTGGCGGAAGTTTGTGGCGGAGAAGGTGACGTCGGTGCTGGTGTCGACGCGGACCGATGGGCCCGGCGCATGAGGGGTTCGCCATCGACGTGCTCGGGTGCTGCCCGATTGCAACTGCTTAAACCCGAGTCGTAACAATCCGGTCCGTCTATACTTGCGCCGATGCCCCCGCCCGTCATCGACAACCCGATCCTGAACGGGCCGTTCGACGAGCCGTCCCGGCACTTCGAGTTCAACGACCAGGGCATCACCGATCGCATCGCCACCGGCCGACGCGCGAGCGGCTACTTCCTGCCGATCGCCAGTGCCCGCAAGAAGTCTGGCCAGATCAAGTTCGACACGGAGTGGACCCAGGACCGCTTCCTGTCGAGCCCGCGCATCAACCGCATCCGCGAGCGGGTCAAGCAGTGGCGCCAGGGCGGCTACCTGGGCTGCACGCGCACCACCGACCGTCTGCTGCGTTACTGGAGCGACCCCACTCGCGAGAAGAAGTTGTTCTTCTGCCAGCGCGAGGCCGTGGAAACGGCCATCTACCTCACGGAAGTGGCCGGCAGCTTCGGCGATGCCTGGATCGAGAACGAGCTGCGGCAAGAGAACGTGGATTTCAACGCCGGGCTGCCGCGCCTGGCGCTGAAGATGGCCACCGGATCCGGCAAGACCGTGGTGATGGCGATGCTCGTCGCCTGGCAGGTGCTCAACAAACTCGAGGACCGGCAGGACCGCCGCTTCAGCGACGCGTTCCTGATCGTCACGCCCGGCATCACGATTCGTGACCGGCTGCGCGTGCTGCTGCCGCAGGACCCGTCGAACTACTACCGCGAACGCGACATCATTCCGTCGGACCTGATGGAGCGGCTCGGCCAGGCCCGCATCGTGGTCACCAACTACCACGGCTTCATTCTTCGCGAGCGCGGCAACGCCGCCAAGCTCACCAAGGCGATTCTCACGAAGGGCCAACCAAGTCCCTTCACGGAGTCGCCAGAGGTGATGGTGCGCCGCGTGTGTCGCGAGCTGGGCAGCAAGAAGCAGATCCTCGTGCTGAACGACGAGGCGCATCACTGCTACCGAAGCAAGCCCGCAGCGGATGCCGAGCCCGGCGCCGTCACGCCCGACAAGCTCACAGGCGACGACCGCGTAGAGGCCAAGAAACGCGAAGAAGAGGCCCGCGTGTGGATTTCTGGCCTCGAGGCCATCCATCGGAAACTCGGCCTGCGCGCCGTGTACGACTTGTCGGCCACCCCCTTCTTTCTGAAGGGCAGCGGCTATGCAGAGGGCACGCTGTTCCCGTGGGTCGTGTCTGACTTCTCGTTGATCGACGCGATCGAATCGGGCATCGTGAAGATTCCTCGCGTGCCCGTGGAAGACAACTCGATGACCGGCGACCAGCCCACATATCGCGATCTGTGGCCCAGGATTCGCGAGGATCTTCCGAAGAAGGGCCGCAAGGGCGACGCCGGCGGCGAAGAGCCCAACCTGCCCGTGGAGCTGGAAGGCGCGATTCGCTCGCTCTACCAGCACTACGAGAAGTCGTTCGCGCGCTGGCAGGCCAACACCGAGCTCGCGGCTCGTGGCGGCACGCCGCCGGTGTTCGTGGTGGTCTGTAACAACACCAGCGTGTCGAAACGCGTGTTCGACTACATCGCCGGCTGGACCCGCACGCTCGGGAACGGTACGCAGGTGGTCGTGCCCGGCCAGCTCGCGCTCTTCAACAACGAGCAGGCTGGGCAGTGGACCACGCGGCCGAAGAGCATTCTCGTGGATTCCGAGCAGCTCGAATCCGGCGAGGGCATGAGCGACGACTTCAAGAAGCTCGTGGCCGTGGAGATCGAGGAGTTCAAGGCCGAATACCGCGAGCGGTTCCCGGGTCGCGACACCGACGACCTGACCGACCAGGACCTGCTGCGCGAGGTGATGAACACCGTGGGCAAGCACGGCAAGCTGGGCGAACAGGTGCGCTGCGTCGTGTCGGTGTCGATGCTCACCGAAGGCTGGGACGCCAACACCGTCACGCACATCCTGGGCGTGCGCGCCTTCGGCACGCAGCTGCTGTGCGAGCAGGTGGTCGGCCGCGGCCTCCGTCGCATCAGCTACGCCGTGGGTGACGACGGCCGCTTCGCGCCCGAGTACGCCGAGGTGTACGGCGTGCCGTTCTCGTTCATTCCGTGTTCGGGCATTCCGGTCGACCCCAAGCCCGGGCCCTCGCCTACGCATGTGCGTGCGCTCGAAGACCGTATCCGTTGCGAGATCGCATTCCCGCGTGTGCAGGGCTACCGGTTCGATATCCCTACCGAGCGCCTGAGCGCCAGGTTCACCGAGCGCTCGCGATACGCCCTATCCACGGCCGACCTGCCGACTAAGACCGAGAACGCGCCGATCGTTGGGCAGTCGAGCATCCACACGCTCGACGACCTGCGCTCGCGCCGGCCCAACGAGGTGGCGTTCCTGCTGGCGAAGCTGGTGCTCGAGAAGTACTTCCGGCAGGAGGATTCCGAGCAGACGTGGGTATTCCCGCAGGTGCTGGCCATTGCCAAGCAGTGGCTGGCCCAGTGCGTCACCTGCAAGGACGACACGTTTCCGCAACTGCTCCTGCTGGTGGAGTTCGCGCACGACGCCGCCGATCGCATCTACCAGGCCATCGTGCGCGCGCACGACGGCGAAGCCCGCATCAAGCCCATCCTGCGCCCGTTCAAGGGCGAGGAGCAGGGCAGCACGCGCTACGTGAGCTTCGACACCACGAAAGACACCTACGCCACGAGCGTCGACCGCTGCCACATCTCCCACGTTGTGCTGGATTCCGGGTGGGAGGGCAAGATGGCGCAGACCCTGGAGGGTCTGGACGACGTGGAGGCCTACGTGAAGAACCAGGGCCTGCAGTTCACCATTCCCTACATGATGAACGGCGAGCAGCGCGCTTATTTCCCCGATTTTCTTGTGCGCGGGCGCTCAGGCGTCCACCTGGTGGTGGAGGTGTCGGGCGAGAACCGCAAGGACAAGGCCGCCAAGGTGAATGCCGCCCAAACGCTCTGGGTCCCCGCCATCAACAACCATGGTGGCTTCGGGCGCTGGGCGTTCGTGGAGGTCACAGACCCCTGGGATGCCAAGGACACCGTTCAGGCGGCTCTGGCCGGCCAGATGCAGTCGACGTAGTCCGGCACACGGGTTGCACTGGCCAACGTCCATGTCCAATGAACTTCAGCTCGACGAAATCGGCTACTGGTCGGAGATCAAGCTCGAGATCGTCCGCAAGTACGCGGTGGCCTACAGCCGCATTCTCTCGACGCGCACTTGGTGCCGGGGGCACGTCTACATCGATGGCTTCGCTGGTGCTGGTACGCACGTATCGAGAACCACCGGATTGGATGTGGAGGGTAGTCCAGCCATTGCGATGAACACCTCGCCGCCTTTCAGCGAGCTGCACTTCGTCGACCTCGACGGCTCAAGGGTCGCCGAGTTGGAGCGGCTGTCCGGCAACGACGAAAGGGTCCATGTCCACCACGGCGACTGCAACATCGTCCTGCTTCGCGACGTGTTTCCACGCTGCCGGCGCGAGCACTACAAGCGTGCCCTCTGTCTGCTCGATCCGTACGGCCTGAATATCACCTGGGAGGTGTTCAAGGAGGCAGGAAGAATGGGGAGCGTGGAGTTGTTCTTCAACTTCATGATCATGGACGCGAATCGAAACGTGTTCATGCGCGACCCTGCGAAGGCCCGGCCGGAGGCGGCGGCGAAGATGACAGCACTGTGGGGCGACGAAACGTGGCGGACCGCCGCCTACAAGCAGCAGCCGACCTTGTTCGGTGACGTCGACCAGAAGGCGACGAACGAGGAGATTGCCGAGGCGTTCAGGGAACGGCTCGAGAAGGTGGCCGGATTTGCGTACGTGCCGAATCCGATTCCGATGAGAAACTCACACGGGGCGGTCATCTACTACCTGTACTTCGCTTCGCAGGACGACACGGGCGCCCGAATCGTGTCTGACATTTTCAACAGATACCGCGACAAGGGAGCCCGCTGATGGCAGACCAATCCGCTATCGAATGGACCGAGGCCACCTGGAACCCGGTAACCGGCTGCGACAAGGTGAGCCCGGGTTGCGCGCACTGCTATGCCGAGCGCATGGCGAAGCGCCTGCATGCCATGGGCACCCCGAACTACGCCAACGGATTCGCCCTCACACTCCAGCCGCAGATGCTCCAGGCGCCTCTGAAATGGCGGCGTCCGCGCAAGATTTTCGTCAACTCGATGAGCGATCTGTTTCATCCGTCAGTGCCCGCCACTTACATCCACGAGGTGTTCCACGTGATGGGCAGCGCGAACTGGCATCAGTTTCAGGTCTTGACCAAGCGCTCTGAGCGCCTGCCCGAGCTGAACTCGGCGCTGCCCTGGACCCCGAACATCTGGATGGGCGTGAGCGTGGAGAACCGGCGCTTCGTGCATCGCATCGACCACCTCCGCCAGACGGGGGCGCACGTCAAGTTTTTGTCCCTGGAGCCCCTGCTGGGGCCCCTGGACAGCCTCGACTTGGCGGGCATCGATTGGGTGATCGTAGGTGGAGAGTCCGGCCCTCGCGCACGGCCGATGGATCCAGGGTGGGTCGCGTCGATTCGCGATCAGTGCCACGACGGCAACGTGGCGTTCTTCTTCAAGCAGTGGGGCGGCGTGTTCAAGAGCCGCACCGGTCGTGAACTCGATGGGCGCACCTGGGACGAGATGCCTGTCAACGTCGGGGTGAGCCCGTAAGCATGGCCAAGAAAGCCCCAAAGGCGCCCAAGGGCCCCACGCCCGTGGACGCCATCAAGCACAAAGACACGCGCAAGAACATCCCCACGGAAGAACTGCGCGATTTCGTGGCCGACGACGAGAAGGCGCCCAAGATCATGCTCTACCCGCGCGACCCGTCGCTCGACCCGCAGCTCGTGTGGAAGGGCAAAGACGCACAGGACCAGGCGGATCTGGCCGTGCCGGTCGTGCCCATCTACATCCAGGAGAAGGTGCACCCGCAGGCCATCATCGAGCACCTGCGCACCACGGCGAAGCGGGGCGAGAAAGAACCGGAGCTGACGCTCTTCGACGACTTCAACGGCCTCGACGACTTCGACAAGAAGGTGGATTTCTACCGGTGGGACCAGCACTGGTCCAACCGCATGATCCTGGGCGACTCGCTGCTCGTGATGACCAGCCTGGCCGAGAAGGAAGGCCTGAAGGGCAAGGTGCAGATGATCTATCTGGACCCGCCCTACGGCATCAAGTTCGGCAGCAACTGGCAGGTGAGCACGCGAAAGCGCGACGTGAAGGACGGCAAAGTGGAAGACGCCACGCGCCAACCCGAACAGATCCGCGCGTTTCGCGACACGTGGAAGCTGGGCATCCACTCGTATCTGGCGTACCTGCGCGACCGCCTCACGGTGGCGCGGGAGCTGCTGACGGAGACGGGCAGCATCTTCGTGCAGATTGGCGACGAGAACGTGCACCTGGTACGCGTGCTGATGGACGAGGTGTTTGGCAGCGACAACTTCTGCGCGCAGGTCAGCTTCCTGAAGGCGAGCAGCCAAACATCGGATCTCATCACCGGAACGTCGGACTACTTGATTTGGTATGCGCGGGACCGAGAGCGAGTCAAATACCGGCCGCTGTATCTTGACAAGCTCGTTGGCGAGGATCTTGGCGCCGAGTACACGCAGATCATCGACGGCAGCGGCCGCCGACGAACTATGACGGCGGAGGAAGCCGAGGATCCCGCGAAGCTCCCCGAGGGCTATCGCGTGTTTCGGCCCAGCCCATTGACGTCTCAGGGATTTCGCACGAACACGACTGTCCCCTTCAGCTACAGAGAGAAGTCATATCATCCCGGCGCCGGATCGAACTGGAAGACGACACTCGAAGGAATGGCCAAGCTGGCAGAGGCTGGAAGACTTCTTCCTCGCGCCGAGTCTCTAGCGTTTGTTCGCTACCTGGACGACTTCCCGGTGGTCCAGATCGGGAACGTCTGGCAAGACACGAAATGGGGCTTCGACGCCAGAGACAAGACCTATGTCGTCCAGACAAACGTGAAGGTGGCGGCCCGCGTAACGTTGATGACGACTGACCCTGGCGACCTTATCCTGGACCCAACCTGTGGCTCTGGTACTACGGCTGCCGTTGCCGAACAATGGGGCCGTCGCTGGATCACCTGTGACACGAGTCGCGTTGCCCTCACACTCGCGCGCACGCGGCTCATGGCCGCGCGCTACCCGTGGTTTCTACTCGCGGATTCCCCCGAAGGCCAGCGTAGGGAATCGGAAGTCACCGGCAAGATCCCGCCCGTTTTCAAGACCGACGGCGACGTCAAGAAGGGCTTCGTCTACAAGCGCGTGCCGCACGTCACGCTCAAGTCCATCGCCAACAACCCCGACATCAAAGACGGCATGACGCGCGAGCAGATCGACGCTGCCATCCTGCGCCACGCAGACACGGAGCTGCTGTTCGACAAGCCCTACGAAGACAACAAGCGCATCCGCGTCACCGGTCCGTTCACGGTCGAGAGCCTCTCGCCCCACCGCGTGCTGTCGACCGACGACGAGCGTCCGCGCAGTGAGCAGGAGGGCCAGCGCGATAGTGTGGCCGCCCAGTTTGAGACCATGATTCTCGACAACCTGCGCAAGGCCGGCGTGCAGAACACCGTGAAGAACGAACGCCTGGTGTTCGACCGGCTCGAGCCCCTGGCCGGCACGTGGCTCCACGCCGCTGGCGCCTACACGGATGCCGACGGCAAGGTGCGCCGCGTGGCCGTCTCCATCGGTCCCGAGCACGGCACGGTGGGTCCGAACCAAGTGAAGGAAGCCGCCAAGGAAGCCGTGCTGGGCGTGGGCTACGACGTGCTCATCGTGTGCGGCTTCGCCTTCGACCCGCACGTGTCAGAAGAAGCCAAGCGCTACGGCAAGCTGCAGGTGCTCACCGCGCGCATGAACCCCGACCTGAGCATGGGCGACGAGTTGCTCAAGAAGACCGGCGCCGGCAACCTGTTCATGGTGTTCGGCGAGCCGGACGTCGACATCGCGCCCGTGGACGTGGACGGCAACCTGCAGGTCACGCTCCGCGGCGTGGATGTCTACGACCCCACCACCGGCGCCATTCGCAGCAACTCCACCGACGACATCGCCTGCTGGTTCATCGACACCAACTACGACGGCGAGAGCTTCTTCGTGCGCCACGCCTACTTCACGGGTGCGGACGAGCCCTACGAGAAGCTGAAGCGCGCGCTACGAGCCGAGATCGACGAGGCCGCGTGGTCGACGCTCTACAGCACGGTGAGCCGCCCGTTTGCGCAGCCGGAGACGGGGAAGATCGCCGTGAAGGTGATCAACCACTACGGGGACGAAGTGCTGAAGGTCTTCGCGCTCTGAACTGCAGGTGTGAAGGACGACCAATGACCAGGCGAGAGAAGGACTTCAAGCGGGCAATTCTGCTCCTTGGGTCGGAACGCTTCGTCAGCTTCCTACGCGCCGTTCGAGCGGAGGATGACTGCGGTGCTGTGAAATTCCTCAACGACGAGCTCGATCGAGGCAATAAACTCGAGGATGAATTCTTGACCGGCGACACGTTCGGCTACTCGCTCACCGTAGAGCAGACGGGCGCCGACCAGTTCCTGATCGCGTTCGGCTGCCAGGCCGACTTCATGCTGGGCGATGGCGGCGAATGGAACGTGCGATTCGATCCGGACGGATCGGTAGCGTCCTTCGAGTCCATATCGTGCTGGACCTCGTGACGGGCGCGCGGCGCATCCTTCGGCCGGCGGCTCGCCGAGTTCCGGCGAAGGTGCGCCAGAATGGCGCCGTAGGCCTTCAATCGAGCGGGGGCGGTCCTTGGAGTCTGTTTCGTGAGCTCACCCACACCTTTCCTTACCGATCTCGACACCCGTGCCCAGGTGAAGGGTTCCGTCGATCCTCTGGGCGCCATGCCCATCTGGACCCGCATGGGTCGCCGCGTGGTGGGCAACCTCACCACGGTGTCGAACTCGGTGCGCGACTTCAAGACGCTGGTCGTCGGCTTTGGCCTTCTGGAAGACGTGCGTCGCCGGAACGGCCCTGAACAAGATACCGACGAGTTGGCTACGTTTCTCCGGTGGGAGCAGCTCGCCGCCTACACCCGCGGGTTCGTGAGCAACGACTTCACCTTCCGCGGCGTGCGGCGCGTGCAACGCCAGCTGGAAGATGGCCCAGTGGTGCCGATTTCGGCCGAGCGGGATTGCCAGATCCTGGGGAATCAGAAGGTCTACGGGCTTTGGGGGCTCTTCACGGTGCCGGGTCGGGCCTCGGGCCTGCTCGACAAAGACGCCAATACGCTTACGGCCGATGCCGAGGCGTATCTGCAGACGACCTGGCGGCGCGAGCTGTCGCGCGTCTGGCCCGGGCTGGTGGCGCTGCTGAATCGCGACACCCGTCGGTACAGCCTCGAGCGGAACAGTGCCGAGCTGAAGCAGCTCAGCGCCCTGTGGCGCAAGTACCTCGGAACCGAACGAGAGGTCTGGCAGGCGCACATCGTCCGGGGCGGCCCGGCCGACAAGACAGACGGCCGGCAAGCCATTCTGGCGGGGCTGTTGCGTGAGTCGCTCGCGGATGACGAATTCGCGTTGAGCCAGCGAACCGTGCGAGCGCTCGCCACGAAGGCTCGGCGGCTCGACGAGCGGCTCTCCGCGGACCTGCTCGACATTGCCGCCAGCGAATCGGTGCTCGTGTACGCGACCGTATTGTTTTCCTACCTGCAGACGATGGACGGCCGGTCCATCGAGTTCGCAATCGAGGCGATTCGAAAGGCGTGGCCAGCGCGCTTGAAGCCAGTCGATGCAGAACGCTTTGCGGGCCTCGAGCTCGACTTGGCCAAAGCCAGTGGCAGCACCACCATCGCACGAGAGTGGCTGGCGCTGGCCGACGATCTGGCCGGCGGCCAATATCGCGAGGCCGTGCCACGGCTGCTTGCCATCAACAAGCTCGTGATGGGCGCGCGCGGCGGCGCTCCGTGGGTTGCGGATGAGGCCGGCACTATCAGGGTGAAGTACCGGGATGGCGCTGGGGCTCTGCCCGACGCGGCCGAGCTACCAGATCTCTGGAAGTACCCATATTTTATCAGCTCGCTCAGGGCAGTTGTTGCGGAACTGGAGGCGGCCTGATGGCTAACGTGCCCAGTCAGGTCCTATCAGAAGCGTTCCAGCAGCGTCTGGCTGGTCGTCGGGTGCTGGGCGCGCTGTTTCTGACGTACGAGTTCGACCCGGGGTTCTTCGAACTCCAGGTGCTGCCCGTGATACTCGATACGCCCGTGAGTCACGCCGACGTGGCTCGCTTGCTGCAACTCGAGGGCGACCTGCAGCACGTGCCGCATGGGGTAACCGTGTTCTACGACTGGCGTGGCCTCAGGCCCGGTTCTGCCGCACCGCGTCTTGACACGCAGCGCTTGCCGCTGCGCCTCGGCACCGGGATCTTCCACCCCAAGAACGTCTTCGTGCTCACCGAGGATCGCGACCCCGACGAGGATGGCGAATTCCGGCGGCGCATGCTGGTCGCCACGATGTCGGCCAACCTGACGCGATCGGGCTGGTGGGAGAACGTGGAGACCTGCCACATCGAAGAGCTCGAGGAGGGGGAAGAGACCCGGCTGAAAGACCCGCTGCTCGAATTACTCCGCCAGGTGGAACGGCTCTCGGCCAGTGACAATGCTGCGCGTGTCGCCGTCGAGCCGTACCGGAAGTTCCTGCGCACCCTTGGTCAGGGCGGCTTCAAGTCCAAGGGTGGAAGCCTGTATCCACATTTCTACTTGGGCGGCGCCGGCGATGCGGACAGCGTGGCAGAGTTTCTCAAGGCGCACATCCCGAGGGACTCGGGCTACCGGTTGGAAGTGATCTCGCCGTTCTTCGATAAGACGCCGACCGCCAGTCCGCTCAGCGAACTGGTGAAAGCCCTGCAGCCTGACGCAGTCCACGTGTTCCTCCCTCGTGACGAGTCTGGCGCGGCGCTCTGCAGCCCGGAGATGTTCGACTACGTAGATGAGCTCGGCGCGGAGTGGAGCGGCCTTCCAGGTGATTTTTTGGCCATGGGCCGGGGAGCCGAGGCTACTCAGCGCTCGGTGCACGCCAAGGTGTACCGAATCTTCAAGCCGCACCCGAAGACGGAATACCTGTTCGTCGGGTCTCCGAACCTCACCGCTCCCGGCCATTCGGGGGCAGGAGGAAACCTTGAAACCGGCGTGTTGGTGCAGGTTGAGCCGAGGACCCGGCCGGACTTCTGGCTGAGACTCCGAGTCTCGTCGTCCGCAGACGTTCGTGGCTCAGGAACCCGGGGACACCGCTTCCACCGACACTGCGCTTCCCGTGCAGGTCCGCTATTCCTGGAAGGAGCAATCGGCGTTTGGCCGATGGGATGGCAAGGAGGCTCCGCCGCAGCTGGCCCTGCGCGGCTCCAGTGGTCCGCTTGTCGAGGGGCTGCAATGGCGCGCCCGCACGTGGGAAGACCTCGGGGACGACGTGGCCAAGCGGCTCCGCGAAGAGTTGCTGTCATCGAGCATCATCTCCGTGCGCACGATCGATGGCCGCGAGTCGTTCGTGCTCGTGCAGGAAGACGAGATGCCGCTCAAGCCCGATCTCATTCGCAGCCTTCCGGTACGCGACATCCTGGAATACTGGTCGCTGCTGAAACCCGAACAACGACAGGCGTTTCTCGAGAAACGGGCCAGCCTGCTGGCGCCGGGCGAGCTGGGCGACCTGATGGTTCGGATGGATGACGACGGGAAGATCGACGACGACATGTTCGAGCGCTGTGCCGGCATCTTCCACGCCTTCTCATCACTCGAGAACCGCGTGATCGCTGCCCTTGAAGAGGGGCGCCCGCACCAGGCAGCAGCTCTAGTGTTCGGTGAGCGATTCGATTCCCTGGGGCGTCTGCTCGACCGCGTGCTCGAAGAGCCCGGCGCGGCGGGCCCGGCTGCGGAGCAGATGACCGACGTGGACCGCTACCTGGTGTTGATGTGTGGCCAGCAGTTGTGCGATCAGCTTCGGCTCAAGGCGCCGGACTTCTGGGCGAGCTATGGGCCGCAGGTAGCGAACCTCGCCGCGCGATTGGGTGGGCGTACCGTGCTGCGCACGCGACTCGCATCGGCCGGACCGGACCAGATGCCGGAGTTCATCGACTGGTTCGACAAGTGGTTCCTTCGGCGCGTTCAGGCAGAGGTGACGGCGTGAGCGTGCCACTCGAACTCGCGCGGGAGCTGCTCGACATGGGCGCCCGGCTCCGGCGGGCTGGCGATGACCCGGCCGAGTCTCGCCAGGCCGCCGAACAGCTTCGGGGCGCCGTTGCCCTGCATAACATCCTCAAGCGCGAACAGGTCGCCTACCTGGCCGACGAGGTCGGGATGGGGAAGACGTATGTGGCGCTGGGCGCCATCGCGCTGTTCCGGCATTTCGACCCCGAGTTCCGCGTGGCCGTGATTGCCCCACGCGAGAACATCCAGCAGAAGTGGATGAAGGAGTGGTTCAACTTCGCCACGCACATCGTGCGCGTGCCCGACCTGCGGATGAAGGCGCTACACGGCGGGCCGGCACGTCCGCTGGTGAAGTGCGACAACCTGCGGCAATTCGTGCGCGAGACCACGGTGAACCCCGAGCGCGAGTTCTTCCTGCGCCTCTCGAGCTTCAGCCTGGGCACTGGCAGCGATGAGTCGGACCTGCGAGCACTTCGTGACCGCTTCCGGCGCG
>JANNEJ010000579.1:0-4290 GCA_031378585.1 Acidobacteriota bacterium
GAGTTCTCGTAGGTGTAGCTTGCGAGCAGCACCGCCTTGGCGGGCTGGAAGAACTCTTCCTTGCCGGTCACGCAGGTCACGCCAGTGACCTTGCCCACGGCGTCGCACTCGATCTTGGTGACGTGCGCTTGCGTGACCACCTTCAGCTTGCCGGTTTTTTGCGCGCGCGGAATCGTGGTCACGTTGGGGCTGTTCTTCGCGTCCACATGGCAGCCGCCGCGGTTGCAGAAGCCGTGGTACATGCACGGCATGCGGCCCTGATACCGCTCGGAGTTGATGGCCGCTGGTCCAGGGAACGGATGCCAGCCGAGTGCGCGTCCGGCTGCCGCCATGCGGTCGATATAGCCACTGCTGCGCAGCGGTGGCATCGGATACGCCCGCGCGCGAGGCGCCTCGAAGACGTTGCCGCGGGGATCGATGGCGCCCATGATGTTGCCGGCCTGGCCCGACACGCCGATCTCGTGCTCGACCCGGTCGTAGAAGGGCTCGAGCTCGTCGTAGCCAAACGGCCAGTCTTCTACCGTCGATCCGGCAGGGATGCGCGCGCGCCCGTAGCGTCGCGTCGTTTCGCTGACCGTCTTGAAGTCGAAGGGCGAGAGGCGCCAGCTCTGCGCCCAATAGTGGAGCGCGGTGCCGCCGACGCCGTTCATCATCGCGTGACCGGCCGCGCGCGTGGTGGGCGCCTGCGCGTTCATGCGGTGCGTGGGCACCTCGTTGTTGCACTTCTGCACGGCCATCGGCCAGTCGCGCACGTTGTTGCGGATTTCGTCGGGCGCAAAGTCCTTGTTCGTGAGCCACGTGCCGGCTTCGAGGCCGACCACGTCGAGGCCCGCCTCGGCCAGCGGCAGCACGGCCACGCCCCCAGCCGCCCCGAGGCCAATCACCACCACGTCGGTGCCGGGCAGGCTAGTCGGCATCGCGATCGCTCCCGGCTGGCTTCACGTCCGCGACGGGCTTGTTGAACATCGGGTTGTCGTAGGCCGATTTCCGCACTGCGGTTGGCGGCGACAGCAGACGTTGCTCGGCCGGCGTGACCACCGTGCGCACGCCGGGGTAGCCCAGCAGGTCCCAGCCGACGAACTGCGCGTTGCCGCCGTAGATCGGATCCCCGAACGTGCCCTGCCACACGTGGCCACGCACGAGCGCGAAGAACTGCGCCGAGCTGCCGGCAAAGCCCACGTTGGCGCCCGTGGCCGTGCCGCTTTCCACGTCGATGAGCAGGGAGATTTGCTTGGTTTCAGGCAGCAGCAGGAACGCGGCGCCTCGCGTCTGCCTGGCGTAGCGCTCGAGCGCGGCCAGGCCGACGGTGTAGGCCTCGCGCTGCGCGGCCAGTGCGCCGGCGAGCGCGCGATCGAGGTAGCGCACGGCCATCGCCTCGGTGGCGCCCGGGCCGTGCTCATCCGAGGGACTCAGCAGCTCGGCGATACGGTCGAGCAAGTCGGCGTCGTGCGCGGTCAGCGCCTTGAGCGGCTCGCGTGGTGGCCGGCTGCGGGTGCGCGCGCGCTGTTCGACAACGGCGGCGCCCGACTCGGCTGACGCCGCTCCAGCGCCCGCGGCGGCGGCGGCCGCCGAGCCCGCAATCTTCAGCAGATCTCGTCGTGACGGTGCGCGGTCGGCCATACGGTGTGCCTCGCGAAGCGGTGGGGAAGACGCGGTCGTTAGCGTTGCGGCGGCGGAGGCTTGCGCTCATAGGTGGCCACGAGTTCGCCCTGGCCCACGACGTGTCCGGCCATGGCCTCGACCAGTTGTGCCTTGGTCAAGCCGGCGGGCAGCCCCGCCACGTCGAGCGCGTACACCGTGAAGTGGTAGTTGTGCACCTTGCCAGGCGGCGGCGCGGGTCCGCGGTAGATGGGCCGGCGGAAGCCCGAGGGGCCCTGCACGGCGCCGGCGATCTCAGCGGGCATGGCCGCGGCTGGGTCGATGGGGATGTTGGCCGGCAGACCCTTCGCCGCCCCGGGGATGTTGTAGATCACCCAGTGCACGAACGGCTGCGGCATGGGCACGTCGGGGTCGTCGCAGATGAGCGCGAACGACTTGGTCGTGGCCGGGGCGCCGGTCCAGGCAAACGCTGGCGATGTGTTCTCGCCGTCTGCGGTGTGCTGTGTGGGGATGGGCTGCCCGGCCGTGACCGTGGGGCTCGTGACCGCGAGCGCCGCAGGCTGGGCTGAAGTGGACGAGGGCAGGACCGCCGCGGCAGCGGCTAGCGCCAGAATCGACAGAAGACGGGTAGCGTTCACGCCGGGCAGTATACGCGGAGTGCAGTTTCTGCAGCGCTCGGGGCAAAAATAGGGGTCAGACCCCTTTGCGACAACCCGTTACAACTGGCGACGGGCGAGGGCGGCCACCGACTGCACCATCGACATCAGGCCCATGCCTTTGCCCATCGAGATGTTCTGGCGGAACAGCTTCTCGACGATCTCCGCGTCCACCTTCGCGATGTCAGCCGCGGGCAGGCCCGACAGGGCCTTGTCGAGAATGGCCGCGAGCGCTTTGGCCGACACGCCCGAGGGGTTCTCCACCGCGAAGTGCAGCTTCAGGGTGCCGTCGGCGTTCGGCACGGCCCAGGCGTAGGCCTCCGACTCGCAGAACTTCACGAGGTGGTCTTGCCCGAACGGCCGCGTGGCCACCTCGGCCGGCACTTCCTTGAACTTGCGGGCGAAGTCGATGAGCAACTGCGTGCGTTCGTGCGTGTCGGTGACCCCCGCGAACACGTCGAGCAGTGTCTGCAGGCGTTCGGGATACTCGGTCATCGGCGCGGACGGCCTTACTTCTCGACCGGCACGCCGACCATGTTGCCCCATTCGGTCCAGCTGCCGTCGTAGTTGCGCACCTTCTCGAAGCCGAGCAGATAGGTGAGCGCAAACCACGTGTGGCTGCTGCGCTCGCCGATGCGGCAGTAGGCCACGACCTCTTTCGTCGGGTCGATCTTGTTCACGTCCACGTAGAGCGCCGTCAGCTCGGCCGCCGTCTTGAACGTGCCGTCTTCCGGATTGATCGCCCGCGCCCACGGCACGCTCTTCGCGCCCGGAATGTGCCCGCCACGAATTGCGCCTTCGTTTGGATACTCGGGCATGTGCATGCGCGTGCCGGCGTATTCTTCGGGGCTGCGGACGTCTACGAACTGCCCGCCAGCCTTCTGATACTTGAGCACGTCATCGCGCAGAATGCGCAGCGTCGAGTCGTTGCGCGCTGGCGCTTGGTAGCTCGTGGCAGGGTAGCTCGGCGTGTCGGTGGACCACTCGCGCCCTTCCTTCTGCCATTTCAGCCGACCGCCGTCCATCACGTGCGCCTTGGTGTGGACGAAGAGCTGAAACACCCAGAAGGCGTAGCACGCCCACCAGTTGCTCTTGTCGCCGTAGAAGACGACGGTGGTGTCGGGCGTGGCGCCGATCTTCGACATCAGTGCCTCGAAGCCCTCGCGCTCGATGTAGTCGCGGCGCACCTGGTCGTTCAGGTCGCTCGTCCAGTCCACGTGCACCGCGCCAGGTACGTGGCCCATCGGGTAGAGCAGCGTGTCTTCATTGGACTCGATGATGCGCACGTTCGGGTCATTCGCGTGCGCGGCGACCCACTCGGTCGAGACCAGAGCGTTGGGGTGGCGGTAGCCGCGGTCGGCGATGGCAGTCATGGGGGTCGTCTCCTGGAAGGTCGGGAAGAGCCCCAATCTACCATGCTACGGGCGCAGGAACGCCTCGAGCATCGCGACGTCCACGGGCTTGACCAGGTGCGCGTCGAAGCCCGCGCTCTCGCTTCGCCGCCGGTCGTCTGGACGTCCCAACGCGGTCTGGGCGACCATCCGTACGTCGTGGCCCCACGGCTGCCGCCGAATGCTCCGGCACAAGCTGTGGCCGTTCTGCTTGGGCATCTCGAGGTCCAGCAACATCACGTCGGGTCGAAACCGATCGGCCGCAGCCAGCGCGGCTTCGCTGTCGCTGGTGGTTTCCACGACGTAGCCCCGGTCGCGCAGCAACATCGCCAGCGCGCGGGTATTGTCCTGGTCGTCGTCAACGACCATCACGCGACGGGGCTCGACACTCGCGGTCTTCACCGCTGAACGGGCTGGCTCCGGCTCGCGCCCGTCGGCGACCGACGGCGCCACCTGCGTCCGAGCCCTGACCGCGCTGCCAACGCCGAGCAGATTGTCGATCACCTTCACCATGCGCGCCATCTGGCGATCGATCACCTGATGCGCTTCGGCCCGCACGTCTGCCGAGATGCCGTCGCGCTTGAGCAGCGCCACGGCGATGCAGATGGGCGCGAGCGGGGCGCGAAGCTCGTGCGCGACCACGG
>JANNEJ010000588.1:0-2279 GCA_031378585.1 Acidobacteriota bacterium
GGACAAGAAGTGACGCTGTACGAGATGCGGGGCGTGCGGGCCACGCTCGTGCACAAGACCGACCACCTGGCCGAGCTCGTGTGCAGCAACTCGTTTCGCGGCGACAAGCTCGACAACGCCGTGGGCCTCATCAAGGAAGAGATGCGCCGGCTCGACTCGGTGGTCATGGCGGCGGCCGAAGTGGCGCGCGTGCCGGCCGGCGCGGCGCTGGCCGTGGACCGCGAGGCCTTCTCGCGTGAGGTCACGGCGAGGCTGGCCACCGAATCGCGCATCACCGTCTGTCGCGAAGAAGTCACGAGCGTGCCGCCGCCCTCGGCACCCGGCGACGCCGTGATCATCGCCACCGGCCCGCTCACCTCCGACGCGCTGTCGCAGTCCATTCAGGCGTTTGTGGGCGAGGCGCACCTCTCGTTCTACGACGCGATCAGCCCGATCGTGCTGGCCGACTCAATCGACATGGACAAGGTGTTCCGCCAATCACGCTGGGGCCGCAGCCTGCGGCGTGATACGGCAGGAGCTGGCGGCGCGCGCACCGACGGCGCGCCGGTGGCGGCGCCGGCGCCAGTCGAGGCCGCCGACGCCCTGGCCGCGGGCCCAGCCTGCGGCGTCGACGACGGCGAAGGCGACTACCTGAACTGCCCGTTCACCAAAGCCCAGTACGACGCCTTCTACGACGCGCTCGTCGGCGCCGAATCGGCCACCATCCACGACTTCGACACGGCGACCTTCTTCGAGGGGTGCCTGCCCATCGAGGTCATGGCGCATCGCGGGCGTGACACGCTGCGCTTCGGGCCGATGAAGCCGGTGGGGCTCGAGAATCCGCGCACGGGCAGGCGTCCCTACGCAGTGGTGCAACTGCGCCAGGACACGCTGGCCGGCGATCACTTCAGTCTGGTGGGCTTCCAGACGCAGCTCAAGTGGAGCGAGCAGGCGCGTGTGCTGCGCCTCATCCCCGGTCTGGAGCGTGCCGAGTTCGTGCGCTTCGGCATGGTGCACAGAAACACGTTCATCAACGGGCCGAAGGTGCTGCGCCCCACGTGGCAGACCAGAGTGCGCGACGATCTGTTCTTTGCCGGCCAGATCTCGGGCGTCGAAGGCTACGTGGAGTCGGCGGCCTCAGGACTCATCGCCGGACGCAACGCCGCGCGCGTGGGGCAAGGTCTCGAACCGCTTGCGCCGCCGCGCACGACCGCCATTGGCGCGCTCGCCTACTACGCGTCGCACGCCGACCCGCGGCACTACCAGCCGTCGAACATCACCTACGGCATCATGCCTCCACTCGACCCATTAGTGCGCGACAAGGCGTTGCGCAAGCAGGCTCTGGCCGACCGCGCCCTGGGCGACCTGGCCGCCTGGACGCGATGAAAGAGGCGCTCAAAGCGTTCATCGCGCATCTGGCGCTGAACCGCCATCTGTCGCCGCACTCGGTCCGCGCCTATACGAGCGACGTTGAGCAGTATCTGGCGCGGGCAGCGGCGTCGCGGGTCATCAAGATGTCGGCGCTGCGCTTCACCGACCTCGACGCGGAATCCGTGCGCGGGTTCGTGATCGAGCTGAACCGCGCCGAGCAGTCGCGCGCGTCGGTGGCGCGGAAGCTCTCGGGGGTGCGGGCGTTCCTGCGCTATCTGCACCGCGAGGGTCTGATCACGGGCGACCCTGCCGGCGCGGCCGTGGCGCCCAAGCTCGACCGCACGGTGCCGCGGCATCTAAGCGAGACCGAGATGATCGCGCTCATCGAGACGCCGGACGTGGCGACCCCGGCAGGCCGGCGCGACCGCGCGATGCTCGAGATGTTCTACGCCGCGGGCCTGCGGCTGAGCGAACTGGTCGGACTCGACCTCGAGGACGTGCACCTGTCGGCCCGCATGGTGCGCGTGATGGGGAAGGGCGGCAAGGAGCGGCTGCTGCCGTTCAACCACAGCACGGAAGACGCCGTGCGGCGGTGGCTGCCCGACCGGGAGGTGATGCGAGGCGCGAATCCGCCACCTGATTCCCGCACGGCGGCGCGAGCGGCGCAGCCGCGTGGGCGCCTGGGCGAAGCCCGCGCCACCGGCCGTGGCCGCGCCAGCCGCATGGACCGGGAGCCAGTGTTCGTGAACGCGCGCGGCGGACGTTTGACCGGGCGCAGCGTGCACCGGCTCGTCGTGATCTACATGCACCAGTGCAGCGAACGCACCGGCATCAGTCCGCACGCGCTGCGCCACTCGTTTGCCACGCATCTGCTGCAGCGGGGCGCCGACCTGCGCGCGATCCAGGAACCGCTCGGGCACGAGCGCCTC
>JANNEJ010000611.1:0-5888 GCA_031378585.1 Acidobacteriota bacterium
AGCACGATCGCGGCAAGAGGCACGACACCATCGCTTCGCCACCGCTGATGAAAGCGAGATCGAGCAGACCGAGGAAGGCGTCGATGCCCGCGTGATCCGCGCCGAGGTCCGCGCCGTCGAGGAAGTCGGCAACTCGCCGCGGGCCCGGGCGCGCCGCCGGCAACGCAGGGGGGAACAAGTGCGCGACCAGACCGAAGCAGGGCGCCACCACCACGGCGCACCACGCGCTGAAGGCAAGGTCGTCCGGACCCAGGTGGAAGTCCGACAGCACACCCGGGTCGTAGCCGCCATCTGGAAAGTGCCGCTCCCCGCCCGACCGAAGATGGATGCGTTGAACCGCCGTGGGCCCTGGCCTCGTGTGCAGGTGCGAGCGGTCGACGCCCGCGTGACCGAGCGCCTCCCGCACCGCGTCGCCGGCCGCATCGGCGCCCGTGCAACTGACGAGCGCGACCTCACCGGCGGGCCCGAGGCTGCGCCGCGCCTGCACGGCGAAGTTGAGCGAGATGCCTCCGACCCTCGACACGCCACCTTCGACGTAGAGATCGCGCGTGCATTCGCCAACGGCGGCAATCTTCATGACCACAACCCGGTTCGCTCGTATACCGGCGGTAGTCTAGCGCAGCGCGCGACCGAGCCCGGGATGTCGGCACGCGCTGATTGGCACTATTTGAGCGCGGCCAGCCTCTGCAGGTCGATCGCTTCCGCGGCGCCTTCGACCACCGCGAGGCTGCCAACGAGCGAGCCGGTGACCTTCACCATGAAGCGGTCCGCGACCAGCACGTGGACCTCCCCGTGTTGCGACTCCGCCGTCCATTCCTCGTACGCGGGGAACCCGCGAATCGGCACGCTGCGCATGGTCGTGCCGCGCGTGGCCGGAGGGCCGGTTGTCAGGAATTCCCTCAGCTGCGACAGCATCTCGACACTGCGACACGAGTCCATGAGCTCGATGCTGACCACGGCGGGTCCCGCTTCGTAGTCCACCGTGGTTCTCGACACGGCCTCATCGTTGTCGGTCTCACCGACCGGCCGGTTCCGACCGAATCCCGGCAGCACCGGCAGCAGGGCTTCCAGTTGCGTGTGTGACACGGCCTGGCAGGCCTGGCACACCTCGGCCATGCCGCGCACGCCGCCCGACAGCAGCACCACACACGCCACAGCCGCGAATCTCATTGGGGGGCTCCTTTGACGCGAGAACGTGCGCGGATTCTAGATCACCCCGGCGGAACGCGCCGTCGAATGTTCGCGTCCTCTCCATGCCATACTGCCGCGCGTGTCGCGATGACCAGACTCCATCCCGCGTGCGTCGCCGGAAGGTTCGCCGCAACGTTGACGCTGGCGGTGGCACTGACTGGATGTCGCCAGGCCCCGGCGCCTTCTCAGGCGTCTGGCGCCGCCGCCCCCGCGTCCGCGCGGCGGCCGAACATCCTGCTCGTCGTCGCCGACGACGTGGGCTACACCGACCTGGGCGCGTATGGCAGCGAGATTCGCACGCCCGTCATCGACGGCCTCGCCGCCAGCGGTCTGAAGTTCTCGCGCTTCCGCGCGTCGGCCACCTGCTCCCCCACGCGGGCCAGTCTGATGAGCGGCACCGACCCGCACGTGGCAGGGCTCGGCAACATGTGGGAAGACCTGGCGCCGAACCAGAAGGGCCAGCCCGGCTACGAAGGTCACCTGAACGATCGCGTCGCGCCGCTCCCGGCCGTGCTGAAGCAGGCCGGCTACCGCACGTTCATGGCGGGCAAGTGGCATCTGGGTCGGGATGAGGCCACCAGTCCCGCGGCACGTGGCTTCGACCGTAGCTTCGCCTTGCTGCCCGGTGGCGCCAGCCACTTCGCCGATCGCCAGACCATCGAGGGCGCGGGCAACCGGGCGCCGTATCGGGAGGACGGGCGGCTCGTGGACACGCTGCCGGCCGACTTCTACTCGACGCGCTTCTTCGCCGACCAGATGATCCGCTATCTCGGCGAGCGTCCTGCCCGCGACGAGGCGCCATTCTTTGCCTATCTCGCGTTCCCGGCGCCCCACTTCCCCCTGCAGGCGCCGGACGAAAGCCTCGCCGTGTATCGCGGCGCGTACGACGCCGGCTACGACGCGCTCTTCGACGCGCGGCTCGCGGCCGCCAAGCGACTGGGCGTGGCGCCCGCAAGCGCCGTGGGCGACCGGCCGTATCCAGGACAGCGGGCGTGGCTGGCCTTGAGCCCGGCCGAACGCGCCGTGGAGGCCCGCCGCATGGAGATCTTCGCGGCGATGGTGACCGACGTGGACACCCATCTGGGCCGGGTGCTCGACGTGCTGCGCGCGCGCGGAGAACTCGAACACACGGTCGTGGTCTTCATGTCCGACAACGGCGCCGAAGGTCACGACATGGCCACGGAGTGGACCGCGGTGGCCGACACCGCGAAGGCCTGCTGCAACAACGCGCTCGAGAACATGGGGCGGCCGGGCAGCTACGTGTGGCTGGGGCCGAACTGGTCGCGCGCCAGTTCCGCGCCGTTCCGGCTCTTCAAGGGCTACCCCACCGAAGGCGGCACGCGCGTGCCGGTTATCGTCAGCTACCGCGGCCTGTCGACGCATGGAGTCACCGACGCGCGCGCCCACGTGAGCGACCTGATGCCCACGCTGCTCGACCTTGCGGGCGTGTCGCACCCTGGCGACACCTTTGCCGGCCACGCCGTGGCACCGATGACCGGCGTGTCGCTGAAACCGCTGCTGGATGGCACCGCGCCGTGGACACGCGCAGCCGACGAGGTCGTCGCCGACGAGCTGATGGGCAAGCGCTTTGTGTCCGAGGGCGCGCTGAAGGCCCTGTGGTTGCCGATGCCGCACGGGCGCGCCCGCTGGCAGCTCTACGACCTGACGGCCGACCCGTCGGAACGGATCGACCTTGCGGGTGAGCGTCCGCAGGATCTCGCGCGGCTTCGCGCGCACTGGGACGACTACGCGCGGCGCAACCACGTGGTCCTGCCCAACTGGGTATCGGGCTACTGAACCGTGCCGCCCGGACGCAGAACGCCCATGCCGATCGTGGCGCGCTGCGCATATAGTGACCGCATGCGCACACTCATCCTCGCGCTCCTGCTCGTCGGCGCCGGCGCGGCGTCGATGCAGGCGCACCACTCGACCGGGATGTTCGACATGGCCCATCCCGTCACGCTGACCGGCACGGTCGCGGCGTTTGACTGGGTCAACCCTCACTGCTACATCCGGCTCGACGTGAAGGACGCATCCGGCACGGTCGAACGCTGGGACGTGGAGACCCATGCCATCAGCCTGCTGTCGCGCAAGGGCTGGACGCGCGCGTCGTTCAAGGCCGGTGATGTCATCACCGTGACGGGCGGACAATTGAAAGACGGGCAGAAGACCATGCGTCTGCTGCGCGGCACGAAGGCGGCCGACGGCTGGAAGTTCTACGGCGACGACTTCAGCACGGACAAGCCGGCGAAGCCGGGCGCACCGCAATGAGGCGAGACTGGATGCGGCGCGGCTACTACTCGGGGCTCGCGGCGCTTGTCGGCGCGGCCGCCGTGGCCTTGCTGACGGCGGGCGCCGTGGGCGCATGGGTAGCCGCGGCCGCGGCGCAGACGGCCGGACGGCCCCAGGCGTCGGGTCGGGATTTCTCCGGCGTGTGGATGCCGTCGCACTGGTACCACCTGCTCGGTGGCGGCGACCCCGGCAACCTGCCCCGCAACACGCTGTTCTCGTTCCCTATGCCCAAGGCCGTGTCGGAACGGGTGGCGCTGCTGACGCCGTGGGGCCAGGCCCGACTCGCGGCGTGGACGCCGGAAAACGATCCCGATGCGCGGTGCCTGTCGCCCGGCGCGGTGCGCTCGTATCAGTCGCCGTATCCGGTCGAGTTCCTCGCCACGCCTGGACGGATGACGATCCTGTTCGAGTATCAGCATCTGGTCCGGCGCGTGTTCATGGATGGACGCGTCCACCCCGCCGACTTCGACATCGCGCCGATGGGCCATTCGACGGGCCGATGGGAAGGCGACACGCTCGTCGTCGACACCGTGGGACTCGCCGACACGACGCTGCTGAACGCCACCGGCCTGCCGCACTCAGAGCAGATGCACCTGACCGAGCGCATCAAGAAGATCCTCGGCGGCGACGTGCTCGAGGTCGAGTTCACGATCGCCGACCCGGGGGCCTACACGGCGCCGTGGAAAGCGACGAGCTACTACAAGCGCGACCCGGCCGGTCAGCTCATCGAATACAACTGCGATCTGGTGGTGGACTACCGCAAGCCTGGCCAGTAGAGCCCTCACAGCGGGTAAGGGACGCGGATGCCTGGCATCTCTGCCGGAAAATCTTTGGTGTTGCGGGTAATCAGCACGGCACCATTGACCTGCGCGGTGGCAAGGATTATCGCGTCGAGCAACTTCATCCGCATGCGGAAACGGATATCCGCGGCTGCTGACGCAATCCGTCCGTCGATGTCGACCACGTCAAATGGCCCAATCAACCGGCGCACATGGTCACGCGATGCGGTCGGCTCGCCTGAAAGCACCTCGGTCCACACGAGGCGGCTGATCCGGTGGCCACCGTAGCGCGACAATTCGTCGATGGCTGGCTGACGATCTCGGAGCCAGTCGATCAGGATGTTGGTGTCGAAGAAAGGGTCGGCCACTGGTGTCTAGTCGGGGTCACGATCGGCGCGCATCGTACGCTGATACTCGACCGCATCGCCAATGTCGTCCCGGTTCTTCCAATAGCCGGCCCCACGCGCAATCCAGCCCTTGTCCGACGTGTGCACAAGATGCAGCTTGATCGCCTCGCGGATCACGGCCGCGCGAGAACGCTTGCCTTGCGCCGCCAGTGCATCGAGTTTTTCGACATCCTCGTCGGGAATGTCTACCAGGGTTCTCATCGGCGTGCTCACTCCGGCTAAAAGCGACTGATATACTGCCATGATATCACGATACACATGGCACCTCCACTCACGCGCCGCACGTTCCTCAAAGCCAGCATGGCGGGTTTCGACGGGCGTGGGCATCTGGTTCCTGGACGTCGACCAGGCGCTCGCCCAGGCAGTTGTGCGGGCCGAAAGCGAGTGGCCGCTGGCGGTCGCCCAGAGTACGCAAGAAGGGCGGCGAACCGGGAATCCCGGCTGCCGCCCTTGGATGCGAACTGCTCCCACCGTCGGATCGGTGAGCCGGTCTTTACTTGTGCGGCTGGTCGAAGTGCGCCTGGATGTTGCCGCCGTCGATGAACCCCTCCGGAACGGTCAGGTCGCAGCCACCGGTGATGCGGAATGCGGCGCGGTCGCTGGTCCCGGGCTCGCCACGGTCCTCGAGGACGAACCGGATCGCGGCGGGCAGCCCGTTGCACGTGCCGACGGCATTGGCCACGATGCGGCTCACATCAGATGCTGGCGGGTTGGGAATGGTCGGTTTGGTGCACGCAACGTTGATGAGCGTGTTCTTCTCCATGTGGAAGTTGTTGCCGCCGGCCCAGTTGATTTCGAGGTTGTTGGTCAGGATGTTGTCGCAGTGAATCGTGAAGCCGCGCGTGACCTTGATGTCGCCTGCGATGATCTGGAAGCCGCCTCCCGTGAATCGTCCGTTCAGGGTCTCGGGGGGAGTCGGGGTCGGGTTCGGGTTGAAGCTCGCGCCAGCCGCGGCGCTTGCCGTGGCCGACGGCGCCGTGGGATTCAGGGACGACGACGGGCCCGAGCACGCGGCCACGAACGCGGACGTGCCTGCGAGGGCTACGCCAATAAGTAGCTGTCGGGTGATGTGAATACTCATTCGGGGGCTCCTTGTGGTCGCAAACGACGGGACCGGTGGTTAGTTCAGCAAGAGTACTGCCAGTTCAATTCGCCGGACTTCATCGTCCGTAAATAGCTATCGGTACATCACTTAGCGCTCTTCGATCCCACGCAGGAG
>JANNEJ010000625.1:0-2084 GCA_031378585.1 Acidobacteriota bacterium
GGCGACGAGATGACCCGCATCATCTGGCAGAAGATCCGCGAGACGCTGATCCTGCCGTATCTCGACATCGACTTGAAGTACTACGACCTGGGCATCGAGGCGCGCGATGCCAGCGGCGATCAGATCACCATCGACTCGGCCAACGCCACCAGGCAGCACGGCGTGGCGGTCAAGTGCGCCACGATCACGCCCGACGAGGCGCGCGTCAAGGAATTCAACCTGAAGCAGATGTGGCGGTCGCCCAACGGCACGATTCGCAACATCCTGGACGGCACGATCTTCCGCGAGCCGATTGTCTGCAAGAACGTGCCGCGTCTCGTGCCGCACTGGGACAAGCCCGTCGTCGTCGCCCGTCACGGCTTCGGCGATCAGTACCGCGCGCAGGACTTCCACTTCCCCGGCGCCGGCACGATCACGCTGAGCTGGACGCCCGAGGGCGGCGGTGAAGGCATCTCGCGTGAGATCATGAAGACCAAGGGCAGCGGTGTGGCCTTGGGCATGTTCAACCTCGACGCCTCCATCGAGGGCTTTGCCCGCGCCTGCTTCACCTACGGCCTGGGCCGCCACTACCCGGTCTACCTCTCTACGAAGAACACGATCCTGAAGGTCTACGACGGCGCGTTCAAGAACACCTTTCAGCGCGTGTTCGATGCCGAGTTCAAGACCGCGTTCGACGCCGCGGGGCTCGTCTACGAACACCGTCTCATCGACGACATGGTCGCCGCAAACATGAAGTGGACCGGCGGGTATCTCTGGGCCTGCAAGAACTACGACGGCGACGTACAGTCGGATACCGTGGCCCAGGGCTACGGCTCGCTCGGCCTGATGACCTCGGTGCTGATGTCGCCCGACGGCAAGACCGTGGAGGCCGAGGCTGCGCACGGCACGGTCACGCGGCACTACCGCATGCACCAGCAGGGCAAGCCGACCTCCACCAATCCCGTGGCGTCGATCTATGCGTGGACGCGCGGGTTGTATTATCGCGGCCTGTTCGACGGCACGCCAGACGTGATGACGTTTGCCGAGACGCTCGAGAAGGTGTGCGTCGACGTCGTCGAGTCGGGCCGCATGACCAAGGACCTGGCGATCCTGATTCGCGCCGACCATCCCTATCTCACGACCGAAGAGTTCCTGCAGGCGATCGACAGCCAACTCAAGACGCGGATGAGCGCGTGAGCGCCCGGCGCGCGGAAGGACAGTCCATGAGAATTGTCGCGACGGTGGCGGCCGGCCTGGTGCTCGGGCTCGGCGTGATGCAGGCGCAGTCGGGCACGAGCATTCTGTTTGTCGGCAACAGCTTCACGTTCGGGTCCGGGTCGGCCGTGCGGTTCTATCGCGCCGCAACGGTGACCGATCTGAATAGCGAAGGCATCGGCGGTGTGCCGGCGCTCTTCAAGTCCTTCACCGATCAGGCGGGCCTCGCCTACGACGTGTCTCTCGAGACGCGCGGCGGCAGCGGCCTGGACTTTCACCTGGAGAACAAGCTCGGCGTGATCGGCCGGCGACCCTGGGACATCGTCGTGATGCACGGGCAGAGCACGCTCGATTTCGACAAGCCCGGCGATCCGGCCAAGCTCGTGGCGACCAGCCGGCAGATGGCCGACTTCCTTCGTGCCCGCAATCCCAAGGTCGAAATTCACTTGATGGCCACCTGGTCTCGGGCCGATCAGACCTATCCGGTGAAGGGCGCCTGGGCCGGGAAGCCCATCGAGGCCATGGCCAGCGACGTGCGCGCGGCCAACAACCTGGCAGCGGCCGGGGCCCCGGGCGTCACGTCCGTCATTCCGGTGGGCGAGGCCTGGACGCGCGCCATGCAGACGGGCGTTGCCGATCCCAACCCCTACGACGGGATCGCGTCCGGCAGGGTCAATCTCTGGACCTACGACCACTACCACGCGAGCACCCATGGGTACTACCTCGAGGCGCTGGTCATCTTCGGCCGGCTCACGGGTCGCGATCCGCGATCGCTCGGCGAGAACGAATGCTCGGGTTACGAACTCGGACTGCCGCGGACGGACGTCAAGGCGCTGCAACAGGTCGCCTTTGACCAGCTCGCGGTGGCCGGGACGGTGACGCCGGCACCG
>JANNEJ010000630.1:0-5575 GCA_031378585.1 Acidobacteriota bacterium
CTCCCACAGCTCCGATCGCGACAGCGCACCGCCCAGCACCACGATGCCCACGTAGGACATCCCAGAGAGGGGCTCGTCGAGAATGAGGAGCTCGGGGTCGTGCACGAGCGCCTGCGCCAGCTTGATGCGCTGCCGCATGCCCTTGCTGTAGGCCCCGATCTTCTTGCCGGCCGCGTCGGTCAGATCCACCATCTCGATGGCGCGGCTCGCCGCGTCGCGCGACTCGCCGTCGCCGAAGCCGTTCAGCCGCACGAGCGCGGTCACCCATTCGAGACCGGTCATCCGGTCGTAGAACGCGTCCTGTTCGGGACAGAAGCCGATCCGCGAAAACGCGTCGGGGGTATCCCACAGCGAGTGGCCGAGCACGCGGATCGAGCCCTGGCTCGGCTCGAGCTGCCCCGTCATGAGCTTCATGAAGGTCGACTTGCCGGCGCCGTTGGGCCCCAGCAGGCCTGTAATGCCTGGCGGAAACGATACCGTGACATCGTTCAGGCCGCTGACCTGCCCGTACCACTTCGACAGGTGATCGGCCTGCACGATGGCCGTGGACACGACGGCCGGCGCGGTGTCGGTGGCCATCAGCTCACCACCTCGACCGCCCGCACGCGGCGCTCCAGGACCCAGGCCGAACCGCCGATAAGCGCGAGCACGACCGCCACCGCCAGCCACACCGGCAGGTCGAATCTTGGCGGCAACCGGAAGATCGCGTCGCCGAGCTGCTCGAGCACGTCACTTGGCGACAGGAACGCCAGCCACGTCTTCCCCGTGACGCCGCGCACGGCGTTGAAGAGCGCGGCCGTGAAGAAGATGAGTCCCGCATACATCACGCCGACAAACCGGCTGCTCTTCGAAAGCGACGACAGCGCCAGCATGGTGCTCGAGGCCAGCAGCACTTGCGCCAGTGAATACAGCGTAATGGCGGGCACGAGATACAGGTTCTGGCGCACGAACGTGAGGCTGCCGGCAAAGCCGATCTGCACGAGCAGCAGCATCACGGCCGGCGCGAAGGTGACGAACACGAGAAAGACGAAGAGCACCGCGCCCTTCCCCGCCACGTATTCCCATCGGCTGAGCGGCTTGGCCAGGTAGAGCTGCAAGGCATTGGCGCGGCGGTCGGCGGCAATCAGCCCGGAGCCCACATAGATCGTGATGAAGAACACGAAGATGCTCTGCGTTTCGAGGAACTCGCGGAACGTCTCGCCCTTGGGCGCCAGAAACGACGCCTGCTGGAAGTTAGCCGCCAGGTAGACCTGCACCGCGCGCACCAGGAATGGCACCCACGAGAGCAGCAGCAGACCGAGGAACTTACGCTCGGACAGCACGGTACGGATGCCCGCCCGCGCAATCACCTGCCACGCCGCGCCCGAGCGCGCGCGCGACCCGGCATAGCGCTGGTAGCCCTGGTCGTGAATCGGCATGTCAGGCCCCTTCCACGACGCGCGCAAAGGCGTCCTCGAGCGTGGGCACGCTCTGGCGCAGATGGCGCACCTGCAGGCCGTGCGACGCCGCCAGCGCGAAGATCGCGGTGGCACTCGTTTCCCCCGGCACGAACACGCGCATCACGTCGTCGTCGGTGTCGTGACACTCGTAGCCGGCCGCACGGAGCAACGCCAGCATGCGCTCACTGTCGTCTTTGACGCGCAGTTCGAACACCTGCATCTGCGGGCCCTTCACCGCGTCCAGTGTGCCATGCGCGGCCACGGTGCCTTTGTCCATCATCACGACGTGGTCGCAGGTGAACTCGATGTCGGGCAGCAGGTGCGAAGACACGATCACGTTGACGCCCTTGTTCTGCGCGAGGTCGCGAATCAACACGAGCATCTCGTCGCGGCCCTTCGGGTCCATCCCGTTGGTGGGCTCGTCGAGAAACAGCAGATCGGGATCGTGCACGAGCGCCTGGGCCAGCTTGATGCGCTGCTTCATGCCGGTCGAATACGTCTCGACGTTGCGATAGCGCGCTTTGCCGAGACCCACGTAGTAGAGCACCTCGTGGGCGCGCTGCATCGCGTCGGCATCCGGCAGCCCGGCGAGCTGGCCGCAGTAGGCCACAAACGCCACGGCCGACATGCCCGGAATGTGGGCGTCGCTCTCGGGCATGTAGCCGATGCGCGACCGGATTTCGAGGGCCGAAGTGGTGACGTCGAGCCCGAGCACCCGCATGCGGCCCTGGGTCGGCACGATGAAGCCGAGCAGCGCCTTGAGCATGGTGCTCTTGCCCGCGCCGTTTGGACCGAGCAGTCCTACGGCGCCTTGGGGAAACACGGCCGACACATCGCGCAGGGCCAGCTGGCGCCCGTAGCCAACGCTGACGCCCTGCAGGTCGACGACGGGGCCCGCGTCGGGGGCCGGCGAGCCGAGGGGGATAGGGCCTGTGGCGCTCATTCGCTGGTAGATACGAGAAGAGGGGCGGTGGCGTTCGCGGGTCGAGCGGCCATCGGCGGGTTCAGAGCGTGCCCCGCAGGCCGAGCGCGTCGGCGCGCTCGCGCATGAACGAAATCACGTGGCTCACGTGTTCGTCAAGCGGCAGCCCCATCAGTTCCGCACCGCGCTTCAGGTGCTCGCGCGGCACGGCACGGGCAAACGCCTTGTCCTTCATGCGCTTGATGACCGACGCGGCCTCGAGATCGAGCACGCTGCGGCTGGGGCGCACGAGCGAGGCGGCGGTGACGAATCCGGCCATTTCGTCGCAGGCCACGAGCGCCCGTTCCAGCGGCGACTCCGGCTCGACACCCGTGAACTCCCACGCATGCGCCTGGATGGCGCGCATCACCCACTCGGGATAGCCGAGCGACCGCAGATGCTCGCAGCCCTTGTTTGGATGGTCGCCAAGCGTGGGGTAGCGCTCGTAGTCGAAGTCGTGCAGCAGTGCCACGACGCCCCACTCCTCCTCGCTGGCGCCGGCCCGTCGCGCATACCCACACACCGCGGCTTCCACCGCCAGGGCGTGCTTACGCAGGCTGTCGCCTTCGGTCCATTCCGTCAGCAGCCGCCACGCCGCGTCGCGGGTGAGTTGCATCTCGTTCATCCTAACCTGCCTTCGGCCGCTTCGTGCGCGTCAAAGCCCTGATCGATGACGGCCAGGGCATGCGGGTTCACGCCGAACCCAGACACGTCCGCACGGGCGACCCAGCGCGCATCGGTTGCGTCGTCGCCCGCGACGAGCACACCGCCCACGGGCCGGCACAGGAAGTCCACGATCACGAAGTGGTACCGCACCCGGCCGTCGCCGTCGTGATGCACGCGATCGAACACCTCCACGACCGGACCGACCTCCACCTCGATGCCGGTCTCCTCGCGAACCTCGCGGCGCACGCCGTCGACCAGCGACTCACCGAGCTCCAGCCGGCCGCCTGGCAGCGACCATTCCCCTGCACGCGGCGGGTATGCGCGACGCACGAGCAGCACCTCGCCGGTGCGAATCACGACGCCGCCCACGCCCGCCACAGGTGCGTCGGGATACTCGCGCGCCATGGGCGTCAGGCCAACACGAGCGAGGGCGATGCGTTCAGCCGGTCGCTGGCGAACTCGCCGCGCCCGACGCGGCGCAGGCCGGCGGCGGCAATCATCGCCGCGTTGTCGGTCGAGAGCGCCACCGGCGGCGCGAACACGGGCAGGCCGAGTTCCCGGCCGCGCTCGGCGAGTTGCGCGCGCAACCGGCGATTGGCCGACACGCCACCGGCCACGCCGACTGCACGGGCTCCGTGCGCCAGAGCAGCGTCGAAAGTCCGCGCGGTCAGGGTGCGTACGACCGTGCGCTGGAAACTGGCGCACACATCCGCAATCTCGGTCTCGGGCAACGACTCGACACCCAGGGCGGCCTGCCGCTGCCGCACATGGCGCAGCACCGCCGTCTTCACGCCGCTGAAGCTGAAGTCGAAACGTCCGTCGCGGTCCGGAGCGTTTCGGTCGGGACTCGTGAGCCGCGTGACCGGCAGATCCACGGCGTCGTCGCGGCCGAGGCTGGCAAGACCGTCGATGATGGGCCCGCCAGGATAGCCAAGACCCAGGAGCTTTGCCACTTTGTCGTACGCCTCGCCCGCCGCGTCGTCCCGCGTCCGGCCGAGCAGGCGATACGCGCCAGGTTCAGGCACGAGATAAAGGCTGGTGTGCCCACCCGACACGACCAACACCACGGCAGGCACGGGCACCTCGCCGTGCGCCAGCCACAACGACTCGATGTGCCCGGCGATGTGGTTCACGGCGACGACCGGCACGCCGTGAGCCCAGGCCGCCGCCTTTGCAAACGACACGCCGACCAGGAGCGATCCGACCAGGCCGGGGCCCTCGGTGACGGCGACGGCACCGAGACTTGTCCAGGTGACGCCTGCCTCGAGCAAGGCCTGCTCCACCACCCCGCAGATGTCGCGCACGTGCTGGCGAGAAGCCAATTCCGGCACGACCCCGCCCCACTCGCGGTGAATCGCCACTTGTGAAGCAATCACGCTCGACCGCACGTGCCACGGCGGCGCCCCGCCGGGCGCTGCCTCGACGACGGCCGCCGCCGTTTCATCGCACGACGTCTCGATCCCGAGGATCAGCATGCGGCGCTCGCCAGATTCTCGGCAAAGGGCGGGTACACGATGCCCCGTTCGGTGACGATGCCCGCGATATAGCGATGGGGCGTGACATCGAAGGCGGGATTCCGCACCGCGACCCCGGCGGGCGTGACCTGCGTGCCGGCCATATGCGTCACTTCCTTCGCGTTCCGTTCTTCGATGGGAATGCCGGCGCCGGTAAGAGTGTGCAGGTCGATTGTGGACCAGGGCGCGGCGACGTAGAACGGAATGCCGTGCGCCTGCGCCAGGATTGCCACGCCGTAGGTGCCGATCTTATTGGCGGTGTCGCCGTTGGCGGCGATTCGGTCGGCGCCCACGACGACGACATTCACGTGCCCGGCCGCCATCACCGACGCCGTCATGCTGTCGGTGATCACCGTCGTGGCGATGCCGTCCTTCATCAGTTCCCAGGCGGTGAGGCGCGCGCCCTGCAGGAATGGCCGCGTCTCGTCGGCAAACACCTGCACCCGCTTGCCCGCCTCGACCGCGCCGCGCACGACGCCCAGTGCCGTGCCATAGCCGGCGGTGGCCAGCGCGCCGGCGTTGCAGTGCGTGAGGATGCGCGCGTCGTCTGGCATCAACACGGCGCCGTGGCGGCCGATGGCCTTGCAGCTCGCCACGTCGTCGTCGTGAACGGCGTCGGCCTCTCGACGCAGCCGCGCGCGCAGCTCCTCGACGCCCTCGCCCGCACTCACGCCGGCCGCCAGCGACAGCTTCATGCGCTCGATGGCCCAGAACAGATTCACGGCCGTCGGCCGGGTGGCCGCCAGCACGTCGGCCAGACGCTGGAAGTCGATGGCGAATTGCTTGGTGCCACTGGCCTGGCTCCGGCGGGCACCCAGGGCGAGGCCCATCGCCGCAGCGACGCCAATTGCCGGCGCCCCGCGAATCACCATCGTGCTGATGGCCTTGGCGACCTCAGTGCCGGACCTGCAGCGCACGTAGACCTCACGACCAGGCAGCTTGCGCTGGTCGATCATCACGAGGTCGTCGCCATCCCAGGCGATGGTCGGGAGCAT
>JANNEJ010000658.1:0-2669 GCA_031378585.1 Acidobacteriota bacterium
TCGTGGGTCGGCGCAAGGCGGTCGAGCGCCTCTTTCGCCTTCGCGATGTCCTGCTGCGCCCACAGCGGATGGTTGTGGCTCATGGCCTCGCCCCAGTAGGCCATCGCAAACTGCGGGTCGGCCGTCTGCGCCTGCTTGAACGCGACGGCCGCTTCATCGAACTGGAAATTGTGCAGGGCCTTCACGCCGGTGAGGAACGCGTCCTGCGCCGCCGCCGCCCCGGAGGTGGGAAAGCTGATTGACCCGAACTGCTGGGTGGTCGGCCGCGCCGACAGGCAAAGCAGCGCCACCGCGCCAACGACAAACGCCGAGGTCGAACGCACACGAGCCATGATGTCCTCCGAAGAATCAGCGCCGGGTGCCGCAGGGTGCGCAGACTCCACCTGCTAGCTTACACCCGGCGGCTGCCCCGTCTCGTCACTCGCAGCTCGAGCAGCCGGGCCGGGCCCTCGGTGACGACCGCCAGACGAGACCGGCTGATGTACGCGAGGCCCTCGGGCCGTTCCTTGCCCTCGAGCGGCAGATCGAAAGTGGACACGAGCTGGAGGGCGCTGCCCTCCCGTCGCAACACGGCAAGGCGACGGCTCTGCTCCGACAGCAAGACCAGCAGGCCGGTCACCGGGTCGACGGCCACGTCGGCCAGGTCGTCGAGCGCCTCCTTGGCGCCTGGCGGCAACTTGAGATCGTGCGTCTGGCGCAGATCGGGCAGCGCGAACACGCACACGCGGCGCGGCTTGTGCTCATGCACCGCGACGAGCGCCGCGCGGCGCGTGCCGGTGAACCTGGCCGGCAGGTAGGCCACGCCCTCGAATCCCTTGTTGTCGCGCGAACCCGGCCGCCGCAGTCGGCCGACCCGGCGCACGGCGAGCCGGCCGCCGCGCACCGCAAGTTCCACCAGGGCGCCGCTCTCTTCGGACACCGCCCACACGACCGTGCCCGGCTCGTTGGCGGCGATGCCTTCGAGGTCCCCCAAGGCAGGGTGCAGATCGGGCCCGGCCCACAGAGTGGCCGTGGCGCCACGAAGGCGGTAGATCCCGAGATCGTCTTCCACAATCTGGAGTCCGGCACGCGATTTAGCCACGCCGCTGGCGCCTCGCAGTGGCAGGGACCGCACCGCGGCGAACGCAAAACGCAGCGAATCGGTGGTAGACGGCGGCATCCTGGGCTGGCACGACGCCGTCTGGACAAGGGTGGGCCAGGGCGTCTTGCTTCTATACTCTACACACTCAATTTCACTGGAGCCTATCGATGAGCACCCGCACCCTGTTCACGGCGTCAGCATTCGTTCTCGCGGCCGGCACCGCGCTGGTCGTTGGCCAGCAACAGGCGGCCGAAGCGCCCGCGTCGAGCCGGCCCGCAATGACCCGTCCCGCCGTGGCAGGGCGCCACGGCCTGGTCACGAGCGGGCATCCCATCGTGTCGTCGGCGGGCCTGCAGATCCTGCTCAAGGGCGGCAACGCGTTCGATGCGGTCGCGGCCGTGGGCGCCATGGCGGCGCTCGGCGAACCCGAGATGAACGGCATCGGCGGCAACGGCTTCATGACCGTCTTCCACAAGGCCACGGGCAAGGTCTGGTCCCTCTCGATGGCGGGCGCGGCCCCCAAGGCGCTCGTGGCCGCCGAGATGACGCCCGACCTGCTGAACGCCGGCATGAAGGCGGGCATCACGCCGGGTAACATCGGCGGCTACCTGTCGATCATCGAGCGCTATGGCACGATGACGCTGGCCGAGGTCTTCGCGCCGGCTATTGAATACGCCGAGCAGGGCTACCCCATCGACCCGATGCTGGCGCAGTCGATTGCGCGCGGGGCCAAGAACCTGTCGCAGTTCCCCACGACGGCGAAGATCTTCATGCCCAACGGCGTGGCCCTCAAGGCCGGCGACCTGCTGAAGAATCCCGACTACGCCGCCACGCTGCGCAAGCTCGTCGAGGCGGAAACGCAGGCCAAGGCCAAGGGCGCCACGCGCGAGGCCGCGATTCACGCCGCGTTCGACCGGTTCTACAAGGGCGACATCGCGCAGGAGTTCGAGCGCTTCTTCAAGGCCAACGGCGGCGTGCTCACGGCCGCGGACCTGGCCGCCTACTCACCACAGTGGACCGAGCCGCTGCACACGGTCTACCGCGGGCACGACGTCTACAGCAACCCGGCCACCTCGCGCGGCGGGTTCGAAGTGCTCATGGGCGCCAACCTGATCGAGGCGGTCGATCTGAAGGCGGCGGGCGCCAACTCGCCCGCGGCGCTGCACGCCGTGATCGAGTCGATCAAGATCTCGAAGTCCGACATCTACCGCTACGTCGCCGATCCGGCGTTCGTGAAGGTGCCAACCGCCGGCCTGATGTCGCGCGAGTTCATGACGGCTCGTCGCGCGCTGTTTGACCCCACGAAGGCCATTGCGTATCCGCAGCCCGGCGTTCCCGAGGGCAGCCCGGCCACCTTGCAGCGCGCAGCGGGTCCGGCCTTCGATGAGGCCTACGACCCCGAGCAGCACACCACCTCGTTCTCGGTGCTCGACCGGTTCGGCAACGCCGTGGGCGTGACGCCCACGGCGTTGCCGAACCGGTCGAGCACCGAGAACGCGGTGGTGTGCTGCTCGGGGTCGTAGGCCTCATCGAAGGCCGGACCCGCTGCGCGCTGCAAGGTGGCCGGGCTGCCCTCGGGAACGCCGGG
>JANNEJ010000688.1:0-5805 GCA_031378585.1 Acidobacteriota bacterium
TGGCAGAGCCCGGGCGGCCCGCGTTCGTGTTCTTGATGAACACCTGGTCGTAGCCGCGGTTGTAGACCAGGCTGACATCCACGCCGATGTCGCGCGTGATCTCACGCCGGTAGCCGAGCTGCGTGTTCCAGTTCCACGGCGTTCGCAGGTTCTCGTCGATCACCGAGAGACTCGGCGGTGGAATCGTGGTGGCGCCGCCGGCGAACGGATCGGGCCAGCGCGGGTTGTCGATCTGAATGCCGACGATCTTGGGCGGCGTGAAGCGCGCGTTGCCGATCACGTTCAGGATGACCTGGTCGTAGTAGATGCCGCTGCCGCCGTAGACGACCTGCGTCGTGCTGCCGCCGGGCGCCCACGCGAATCCGAAGCGCGGAGCCACGTTGTTGCGATCCTTCGACACGCCGTTGCCCGGAGCGCCGGTCACGTCGGTGAGCGCCTCGGTCCTGGCGCCCTCGTAGTCGTAGCGCAGGCCCAGGTTTACGGTGAGACTCGGCGTAGGACGCCAGTCGTCCTGCAGGTAGAGGCCGATGATCTGGTTCGGACGCGCCAGCGTGGAATTGCCCTGGTTCTGGGTGAAGCGCGTGGGCGCGCCGGCGACAAACGCGGCCAGCGTGGGGAACGTGTAGGTGCCGCGGAAGTTCGAGTCGAAGAAGCTGTCCGACTGGAAGATCTTCACCTGCGCGCCGGCCTTCACGGCATGGTCGCCGGTGCGCGAACTGAACCTGGTCCACGAGAAGTTGTCGATGGCCTGGTAGATCCAATCGGTGCGTCCTTGCGGGTAGCCCGAATCTCCCCCGAGGGCGAAGCCGCCCGTGATGGTCAGGTTCAGCAGCCCGGGCTGACTGGTCGTGAAGTCGGCGTAGGTCTGGCCCACCTGCACGTACGCCTCGTTAAGCGCATTGGCGCCGAGGACCCACTTGTGGTTGCCGTTCACGTAGTTGGTCCGGCTGAAGGACGTCGTGCCGTTGAAGTCGTAGATCGTGCCGCTCGTGCCCGAGGGCTCGCGGTCGTGGGTAAGCTGGTAGCGGCCGGTCAGCGACTGCGCGTCGGTCACCTGCGCATCGACTTTCGCCGTCACGTTGTGAATGTTGATGAACTCTGGCCGCACGTGGCGCACCGTGCCGCCGGCGCCGAAGATCGACACGGGGATGTTGTTGGCAGCGAGGAACTGCAGCGTCGACGGCGCGAAGGCGGCGGTGGCGGCCGGCAGCACCCGCGTGCTCACGGAACTGGTGTCGCGGTCTTCCCGTTCGTAGTTCACGAAGTAGTGCGACGTGTTCTTTCGAATCGGCCCGCCCAGCCACCCGCCGTAGTGCACACGCTGGAACGGATCGGCCGGCACCGACCGGTCGGCGTAGGGGCTGCGCGACATCATGCGCTCGTCGCGAAACAGGAAGAATCCGCTGCCCCGCAGGTCGTTGGTGCCCGACCGCGTCACCACGTTCACGACGCCGCCCGAGGCCTGGCCGTATTCTGCCTTGAAGCCGGTGACCAGGATCTGGACCTCCTGCACCGAGTCGAGCGCCTGTGACTGCCGCGAGTAGCCAGAGATGTCTTCGCTGTTGTCGATGCCGTCCACGTTCCACTGGTTCGACCGGCCCCGCGACCCCAGAAACGACACGCCGTTCGAGCTCTGCGCCCCGGGCGCCAGCCGCAGCAGCGACTCGTAGTCGCGGCCGATGATCGGCAGCAGGTCGATGGCCTCGCGGTCGAGGCGCGACTCGAGGGCCGAGGTCGTCGTCTGCACCACAGGCGTCTGGGCGGTGACGGTGACGGCTTCGGTCAACGTGCTCAGCGACAGTTGGAAGTGCACCACGGCTTCGCCGCCAAGCGACAGAGTCAATCCCGGGCGCGCCGCGGGCGCAAAGCCGGGAAGCTCCGCCCGGAAGTTGTAGCTGCCGGGCGTCAGCGCGGCCATGCGGTACGCCCCGGCAGTGTCGGCCGTCACCACGCGCGTCACGCCGGTCGCGGTGTTCACGGCGGTGACGATAGCCCCGGGCAGCACCGCGCCCTGGGCGTCGGTAATCGTGCCAATCGCGGTCGCCGTGTCGCGTTGCGCGAACACCGGCGTCGCGCAGAGCGCGGCCAGCGTGCACGCCATCAGCGTACGTCGATACGTCGTCATCACCCCCTCCTCCATCCGGTCGTGCATATCCCGGGACGAAGCCCGGGACGAAAGGCGCGATCGTAACCCAGGCCACGATGAACCCAGGCACCGGTCCTGCACGCTACCGCACGGTCGTCGGTGGACGCCGGTGCTTTGTGGCCTGCTCGTACGCATGGGCGAGGCCGATCAGCGTGCGGTCGGCCCACAGGCGGCCGAGGAACGACACGCCAACCGGATACCGGTTGGCCAGGTAGCCCGCCGGCACGGTCACCTGCGGCAAGCCGGTGGCCGCGCTTTCCTCGCACGTGCCAGGCTCGGTGCCATACCGCTCCGCCCCACCCTCGTGCGTGTGCGGCCGCGCCTGGTTGGCCGGATACAACAGCGCGTCGAGGCGCTGCGTGTCCATCGCACTCACGAGCAGCGCGCGGAAGTCCTCGCGCCCGCGATAGAACTGGCGCGTTGCTTCATCGAGCGCCGTACCCGACGGCGCGGGCGCGAGCGCACCTTCGAGGCGACGCTGGCCCACGGGCGCCATCTTCCCACCGGCGATGAGCTCCTGGATGGTGAGCACACGGTCGCCGGGCTTCGCGCCCCGTGCGAGATACGCCTCCCACGCTGTCTTGAGCGACCCCGGCGCGCTGCCGCGGGCCGTGCTGTACTTCGCGTCGTAGTCGGGAATCGCGACGTCGACCACCGTGGCGCCGGCGGCCTGCAGCTCGCGCGCGACCCGGTCCATCGTGTCGGCCACTTCACGCTCGCCCGTGATGCTCACGAAGCGCTGCCGGAACACCCCGATGCGCGTGCCCTTGAGCGACGCGCTCGCCAGCCCGGCGGCAAACGACGGACCGGGATGTGCCGCCGCCTCGGCCGTCACCGCATCCTCCGGGTCCACGCCCGTGACGAGATCCAGCGCCAGGGCGATGTCGCGCACGGTCTTGCCCATCGGTCCCACCGTGTCGTTGAAGGTGTTGAGCGGAATCACACCGGCGCGGCTCGTGTAGCCGCGCGTCGTGCGGATGGTGGCGAGCGACGCAAAGCCGCTCGGATTCGAGAGCGAGTTGCAGGTGTCGGTGCCGAAGCCGAGCGCCGCCAGGCTCGTGGCCACGGCCGTGGCGCTGCCGCCGCTCGACCCGGCCGTGCTCAGCGAGGGGTCGTAGGCGTTGCCCACCGTGCCGCCGACCGAGCTGAGGCCGAAGTCGCCGAACGGGAACTCGTCGAGATTCGCCTTGCCGAGAATCACGGCGCCGCCGGCCTTCATGCCGGCCGCCACGCGCGAGTCGAGGCGCGGGCGATGGTCCGCGAGCGCCACGGCGCCGCCGGTCGTGGGCAGTTCGGTCGTGTCGATGTTGTCCTTCAGCACGATCGGCACGCCGTGATACGGCCCGAGCACGCGGCCTGCTGCGCGCGACGCGTCGCGAGCCCGCGCGTCGGCGATCGCGCGAGGACTGAGTGCCAGGATGGCCTTGAATGTCGGGCCGTTGCGGTCGTAGAGCGTGGCCCGCGTCAGGTAGTCGCGCACGATGTCTTCGCTCGTGACCGCGCCGCTCGTCATGGCGTCCTGCAGGTCGACGACCGTCTTCTCGAACACCGTGAACCGCACGGGCACGGGCGTGTGTGGCAGCGTCCAGTTCACGATCTCGGCCCGCTGACGTGGCGTGAGCCCACGAAGATCTGGCGCCGTCACCAGACGGCGCGCCTCGTCGGTCACCCGCGCGATCTCTGCACCCGGCGCGGGCACGCGCGTGTCGGCGCCGGCATATTCCGGCTCGCTCCAGGTCGAGAGCAAGGCGTCCTTGCGTGAAATAGGGTAGCCGCCGCGCGGATCGTACACCTCGCTCACACCCTTCACCACAAAAGTCATGAGCGCGGCCGTCTGTCCGGGGCGCAGCGTGACGGTGTAGACGTAGCCGACGTGTCCCGCATCGAAGCCCGGATACGGGTCGGTAAACGGGTTGGCGTACATGTCGCCCACCCCCGTGCGCACGGCCGTGGTCGGGCCGTTGCCGAGCACGTGGGCCGAGGGCCCATGGCCTGATGGTCCCTGCCGTGGATCGGCCGCGCGACGCGCGTTCTGCATCATCGTCACGAACGTGTCGGCCGCGTCGATGCGCGTGTCGCCGCTCGAGGTTGCGGCCACGGCGGCACGTCCGCCGTCATCGTAGGCGCCGGTGGCTCCGCCCCACGCCACCTGCACCACGCGCAGTTGGGTCGTGGCGTTATGCAGCGTGTCGACATACCGCAGGTAGTTGGTGTCCTTCGGCGCGAAGATCGTCCGCGCCACGACCACGCCGTCGTGCAGCACCGGCGTGATGCTGTCGAAGCGCTCGCCGTCGCGCGCCAGGCCGAAGCCCCGCAGATACTGGTTCGTCACGGTCGGCGGGGCGCCCACGCCGTGGCGCACCTGCAGCTTCAGGTAGCCGAAACCGTTGAAGGGGTTGGCGCGGCCGCCCGTGGCAATGCCGCCGCTGTCCTGGGCCCAGGGGGAGGTGTCCTGGATGTCCCAGAACTGGCCGTCGGCCGAAGGCAAAGAGGTGACGGCGGAGGCAGGCACGAGCGCGAGCGTGGCCAGGCCGATTGCGGCGCAGACAAAGCGAAAGGAACGCATGACGCCGAGTCTACCAGCGGGGCGCGGCGGGGGACTGGGCCGTCCGTTCCGCCCGAACCCACGCTAAGATCGGACTCGTCAGACCCATTTGTCTGCACGCCGCGTCATTGCGCATCTGGAGGAAGAGAACGTGACCCGTCATCGCTTTGCCCTGAAGGCCGCCCTGCTCGTTGTTGCGACCGCCCTGACTGCCGCGTGCGGCGGGGGATCCCAGCCTGCGGCGCCAGCCGCCACCGCGAAAATCGTGCCCACCGAAGCGGGAGAGATGTCGCCCGAGGAAGCCGGCGGCATGATTGCCGGCGAGCCCGCAGAGGCGTCGGCCGCATCCAAGGCGCCCCACGGCGGCACCGTCGTGAAGCTCGGCACCGTGGCCGCGCTGGAATTCGTGCACGACCCGTCGAGCGGCACGCTCACCGCGTATGTGCTTAACGGCGCCGCGTCGGGCACCGTCCGCAGTTCTGCCAGGAGCATCGACGTGGAGGTCACCGTGCCCGGTGGCGCGAAGGTGCCGGTGTCGCTGATGTCCACGGCCAATGGGCTGACGGGCGACACCGTGGGCAACTCGTCGCAGTTTGGCGGCGCCCAGCCCGGTCTGAGGGGCGTGACGGCGTTCACGGCGGTGGTGAAGCAGTTTGCCGCCGCCGGCGAGACGTTCACGAACGTCGCGTTCGGCTACCCCGTCAACAACTGAGCTGCGGCCTCGGCCGTAATCCGCCGGTGGCTGGGGTGCAACCCTTCGGCTGCCGGCACCGTCTATGTCGCAGGTGACGCCGCTCATGCACGACCTCCGTCTGGCGCTCCGCGGTCTGCGGCGCAGCCCCCTGTTTGCCGTCGTGGCCGTGCTCTCGCTGGCGCTCGGCATCGGTGCCAACACCGCCATCTACACGCTCGTCGACCAGATCCTGCTCAGAAAGCTGCCCGTGCGCGCGCCCGACGAGCTGGTGATGCTCTACCAGCAAGGGGCCCACGCCGGCAACAACATGGGCTTGCGGATGCATTCGTATCCGATGTACCGGGAGCTGCAGAAGCGGGCCGACCCGCTCAGTGAGGTGCTGGCGCGGCGGCCGGTCGAAACCTAGGTCACTATCGAGGG
>JANNEJ010000711.1:0-2760 GCA_031378585.1 Acidobacteriota bacterium
GAACAGCCGGCTCGACGAGCTGCAGGCTGCGGTGCTTCGGGCCAGACTGCCCTATCTGGCCGGACGCACGGACGCGCGGCGGAAGCTCGCTGCGCAGTACCGTGCGGCCCTTCACACCGGAGCCGTGCAGGTTCCCCGCGAGTGCGACCGCGGTCACGTGTACCATCTGTTTCCGGTGCTCGTCGACGAGCGCGCTCGCTTCCAGGCGCACATGCGCGCCTCGGGAGTCGAAACCTTGATTCACTATCCCGTGCCCATCCCGCGGCAACCCGCCGCGTTGGCCTGGTCGCCCGCGCAGTGCCCGATTGCCGATCGCGTATCCTCGAGCGTCGTCTCGCTGCCGTTGTATCCGTCACTCACGGCCTCTTCATTGGTTGAAGTGACCACCGCCATTGGGGCGTTTCCGCGGTGAATTCCATGCGAGTCCTGATCACTGGTGGCGCGGGCTTTGTGGGATCGCATCTCTCGGACGCCCTGCTGGCCGCCGGCCACCACGTGCACATCGTGGACGACCTCTCCACCGGGTCCATCGACAACGTCAGGCATCTGAAGCCGCACCCGAACTTCGGCTATACGATCGACACGGTCTTCAACGAGTCGCTCACCGCCGAACTCGTCGACCACGCCGATGTCGTGTTCCATCTGGCGGCGGCCGTGGGCGTGAAGCTGATCGTGGAGCGCCCGGTCCACACGATCGAGTGCAACGTGCACGGCACGGAAGTCGTGCTGAAGAACGCCAACAAGAAGAAGAAACTGGTGCTCATCGCGTCGACCTCCGAGGTCTACGGCAAGAGCACCGACGTGCCGTTCCGGGAGGACGCGGACCTCGTGCTCGGCGCCACGACACGTCACCGATGGGCGTACGCCTGCAGCAAGATGCTCGACGAGTTCCACGCACTGGCCTACTACAAGGAACGCAAGCTGCCGGTGGTGGTGTTCCGCCTGTTCAACACCGTCGGTCCCCGCCAGTCGGGCCAGTACGGCATGGTGCTGCCCAACTTCGTGCGTCAGGCGCTGGCCAACGAGCCCATTACCGTGTTCGGCGACGGCACTCAGAGCCGGAGCTTCACCTACGTCGGCGACGTCGTGCGCGGCCTCATGGCGCTGATGACGGAACCCAGGGCCGTGGGCCAGGTCTACAACATCGGCAACGTCGAAGAGGTCACGATTCGTGAGTTGGCCGAGCGGGTCAAGGCCGCCGCGGGCTCAACGTCGGCGATTGTGACGATTCCCTACGAACAGGCCTACGACTCTGGCTTTGAGGACATGCCCCGGCGCGTGCCGGATTTGACGAAGATCAAGGCCCTGGTGGGCTACGAACCCAGGGTTCAGCTCGACGAGATCATCCGTCAGGTCATCGAGGATTTCCGCGCTCGCTGACATCCGCAGCCGGGCGTATACTGAACCTATGGTCCGGGTGTCCTTCATCGTGCTCGCGCTGGCCGTGGTGGCGCCCGCCTGGGCGCAGCCGCTCAGCCTCGAGATTCGTGACGGACTGGTCACCCTATCGGCCACCAACGTTCCGGTGCGCCAGGTACTGGCCGAATGGGCCAAGGTGGGCGGCACCCGGCTTGTCGGAGCCGAGCGCGTGACCGGTGCGCCTCTGACACTGCGACTGGAAGGCGTGCCTGAAGCCAAGGCCCTCGACATCGTGCTTCGGGGCGCCGCCGGCTATGTGGCCGCAGCGCGCCAGGTACCCGGCGCCGGCCCGTCGATCTACGACCGCATTCTGGTGCTCGCCGCCAGCACACCGCCGACGGGACCGCCCGCGGGTGCCGCCGCAGGCAATCGCCCGGCCGCCAGTCGCTTAGGCGTGCCACAGGTTGCCGAGCCGGCCCCTGAGCCGGAAGTCGTCGCCGACTCGAGTGACATCGGCGATCAGCCACAGGTGAATCCGTTCGCGAACGCATTTGGACAGCCCGGCGCACCTTCGCCCTTCGGACAGCCGGTACAGGGTGGATTCGGTCAACCGCTGGCCCAGCCTGGCCAGCCCTTCCAACCGGGTCAGCCCTTCCAGCCGGGCGGGAACTTCTTCCAGCCGCTGCAGCCAGTGCCAGGCGCGCCTCCGGCTTCGGGCTTTTTCGGCGTGACCGGCGCGGCGACTCCGGGGATGATCCAGCAACCGGTGCAACCGCCCGGGCCTCCTGGCGCCCGTCCCCGGCCGCAGGGATAGTCTGACCGGTAGATGGCCGACCTTGACCGCTACCGCACCGACGACCGCCGCGCGCTCGAACAGCTGTACCGGCGAGCGGCGGGTCCCGAAGCGGTCGAGCGCCTGAAGCTCACGTGGCAGTGGGCGCGCCGTCAGAACCCCGGCGCGCGCGGCGCTGCTGCCCCCTGGGTCGTGCGCGAAGGCCCCTCGCTCGTTGGCTCACTGAACGCCCTGCGCGTGGGCGTCACGATGGCCGGCAAGGACCTCAGCGGCGCGTGGCTCACCGAGCCCGTGGTGGCGGCCGAACGCGATCGCCAAGGCCTGCACGAGCTGCTCGTCAGAGCCTGGCACCGCGACAGCGACGTGACCCTCGCCTCGGGCTCGAGCGACACCACCCGGGCCGTGCTCGACAAGATGCGCGTGCCGAAGGCCGTGATGCTGCCGTGCCTGGTGAAGCCGCTCAGCCGGCGGGCCCTCCGGAACCCCAACTGGCCGCGGCCAGTGAACCGTCTCGTCTCGGCAGTGACGCTGCCGTTCGTGCGAGTAGTGGCGCGGCAGCGGCCTTTGCGCGAATCGGTCGAGGTCGTGCGACGCCTGGACCGCAGCGC
>JANNEJ010000712.1:0-11103 GCA_031378585.1 Acidobacteriota bacterium
GTACGTGGCTGGCCATGCCGAGCAGCACGGCCACGAGATACGACCCGAGGAAGGTAGCAAACGTCAGCTCGCTCGACGGCAGCACCACGTAGAGCGCCGCCCCGGCCAAGGTCCAATCGAGGGCCGAAATCAGGAGCTGGCGCGTAGCCAGCGCCGGCGGCGGGAGCGGAAGGCTGAAGCCGTGGATACGAATCGGCTTTCGCCGCACGGCCGTGGCGACGAGATAGGCGGCCACCGTGCCCATCAGCAGCCACCCGATGCCGCCAATCAACTGGTGGCCAGGCAGGGCCTCCACGCCTGGCATGGGACTGATCACGAACGCGAGGCCGCCGAGCGCCAGCAGCCCGAGCCAGAACGTCACCGAGTAGCTGAAGACGATGCGCGAGAGTTCCTCGGCCGTGACGCCCCACCGCGAGTAGAAGCGGTAGCGCACCGACGCGCCGGAGAGCATCGCAAAGCCGACGTTGTGCGCGATGGCGTAGGCCAGCAGCGACACGCCCACGATCTGTCTCGTCGGCAGTGCCTTGCCGATGTACTCGAACGCGAGCAGATCGTACCCGGCCAGCACGAGGTAGTTCAGCGCGGTCAGGCCAAGGGCCAGGACGAGGCCCGGCAGCGGCGTGCCCACGACGTCGCTCGTGAGCTCGTGCCAACTGACGGCGTGCGACTCCAGGCGCAGCACCTCCAGCGCGGCGAGGAACACCACGAGCCCGGCCACGACCGGCAGCGCGGCCAGCACACGGGCACGACGCGGCGAGGTCGACATCTACCGGCCGCCCTGCTGCGCCACCCAGGCCAGCGCGTCGAGCAGCCTCAGGTCGAACTCCGCGAGGTTGCCGCTGAACTTGTGGTCGGTGGCCTGCACGAGCCAGAGCTTCTTCGGCTCGCGTGCAGCGGCCATTACGCGCTGCACTTCGGCCAGTGGCACGAATTCGTCCTGGGTGGAGTGGATGGCGGCCAGCGGCGCCGGCGCCATACGGTTCACGATCGAGGTGGTGCTGAAGGTAGGCTCGTTCGGCACGCCGTGGGTGAGGTAGATGAGGGCGTCCCTCCAGCGCCAGCCAAGCTCGTTGATCTCGGGCAGGCCCAGGCCGACGACGCCGCTAATGGCCGCGCGCGTGACGGGGTCGGTCGCGGCCATCACCGACAGGCCAGCGCCTTCGGAGACGCCAACCAGAATCGGGCGCAGCCGGCTGCCTCGTGCGGCGAAGTCGGCCAGCACCTTGAAGTCGCCGGGCTCGTCCTCCGGGCGGAGCGTGGCCGACCCTGAGGTGAAGCTCGTGAGGTAGGCCTTCGCATCGAAGCCGACGACGAAGAAGCCCTTGGCCGCGAGCACCTGGGCCACATGCGGCCCAAGGTGGATCCAGCCGCCGTCGCCGCTCGACACGATCACGGGCTGGCCGCCGCGCACGCCGTGGATGTAGAGCACCTGGGCGTGGCCGCGCAGGGTGAGCGTCTCGGTCGTCTGGGCGTCGGCGGCTGCGGCCGCGCTCAGCAGGCTGACCAGCATCAGGGTTCTCATCGCATGTCTCCAGAGCATCGCAATTCAGTTGGCACGGCGAAACCGGTGGCGAAGCGCGGACATGTCCGGGCGACCCTCACTCGGTATCACGACTTCTCATCCGAGGTGCGAACGAACAACGAGCACCCCTGCGCCTCCGGGCACGAACATCGGTGCGAACGCAAACGTCGATGCCCCGTGACGGGTGACCGTGCGGCCGGCTAGCGTGCCCACGGCCGCGCCGAAGACGACGTCGCTCAGGTAGTGCACGTTGTCGTGCAGGCGCGATGTCGCCACGTAGGCCGCGAGTCCGTAGGCCGGCAGGGCCCATGTCAGTCCGTGGTGCCTTTCGAGCACCGTGGCCGTCGCAAACGTGATGGCCGCGTGACCGGACGGGAACGACAGATGGTTGCTGCCGTCAGGCCGCTCGCGACGCACGGAGCGCTTCAGGGTCTGCACCAGCACTTCGCTGACGGCCTGGGCCCTGACCACGTCGAGCGCCACATGGGTCATGCGGTCGTGACCCGTGGCGAGGCCGAGGCCGTAGACGGCAAACGTCGCGCCCATCATGGTGAAGGTGTTGCCCAGCCGGTCGCCGGCCCCGAGAAACGACGAGCCCTCCAGATGGGCGTTCAGGTCGTGGTCGAGCGGATACACGGCGAACGCGGCCGCGCCGCCGGCCGCGGCGATGGTCAGTGTGCTCTTCGAGGGCAGGTGCACGATGTCACTGCCGATGTCCTTGAAGAGCGTGCGGAACCCCCAGCGTCGCGTGGCCGTGACGGGTGCCTCGGGCGGCGCCACGCTGGCGGAGGTTTGAGGGCCCTCGGCGACAGCCTGGGTACTGGGCGCCTGGACATCCGCCGCTGCGTGTGCCGCAGCCGGCGACCACAGCAGGGTGGCCAACGCCAGCATCGTTCCGGAACGTCTCATCTCGTCCTCCGCGTGCAACCGGTGTGTCGAGGTGTCATTACGCCACTGGCGGCTGAGTGCCACGTGAACCACCTGTTAATTCCGGTTAATCGGGTGGACGCGGTGCCACCCCTGCGTTGACCGTCAGAGCGGCGGCTCGCAGGCGCGCACATGAACGCGAGTTAACCGTGGACTCATGCAGGCGCAAGCTTGCTCGGCTGGAATGGACTGGTCCAATGGCGTCCGGTCCCGCCTGGCATCGTCCGCGAATTTGAGGGAGATACGCACATGAAGCGCTACATCGCCACGTCAATCCTTTGTGTCGCCACCGTGGCCTGCGCGCCGCCGCCTGCGGCTCCCCCGGCGTCGGCCGGGGCGGGCGTGGCACAGACCAGCGCGGCCACGCCCACAACGGCGGCCACGCCGGCCGACGCCGTGCGTATGCCAACGGCCCCCCGACCAGAGCCCGCGACGGTGACAGCCCGTCAGGCAGCGCCCGCCCGCGTGGCGCACGTCGCAACGACTGCACCCGCGGCATCACGTGTAGTGGATGCGCCGCGAGCGCTCGCGGCGGCAGACGCCGCGCCGCCGGTGATGAGCCCGCCCAGGACCGACGCCCCTGCTGTCGCGGCAGCGCCGGAGGTGCGCGACGTCGTAGTCCCGGCGGGGACGACCCTGAATGTCGCGGTCACGACAGCGCTGGCCTCGAACACGAGTCATGTCGACGACCGCATCGCCGGCACGCTCGCAAGCGCCCTCGTCATCGACGGCGTCACCGTGGTGCCGGCCGGCGCCGCCGTGACCGGGTACGTGAGCGACGCCGAGCCGTCAGGCCGCGTGAGCGGTCTGGCGCGGCTTGGGCTGCGCTTCACGTCGCTGGCGGTCAGCTCTGGCACGGTGCACGTGGACACCGGCACGGTGGTGCGCGAGGCGGCACCCACGAAGAAGGACGACGCTGGGAAGATCGGCCTGGGGGCCGGCGCCGGTGCCCTCATAGGCGCGATCGTCCACGGCCGGAAAGGCGCCCTCGAAGGCGGCGCCATCGGCGCGGCGGCGGGCACGGCCATGGTGCTGACGACTCGAGGGGACGACGTGACGGTCGATGCGGGCAGCGTGGTCACGACCGCCCTCACGTCTCCGATCACTATTCACGTTTCGAGGCCGGGCCTGTAGCTCGACCCTTAGGCACGCAACGAAAGGCTGGACATCATGAGTCGACCGACACATCGCCGCACCACGACGAAGAACGCCTTCACGGTGCGCCACGGCGATCTGAAACACATGCTCCTGGCACGCCAACGCGAGCTGGTGCTCGCCTTGCGGGGCAAGATTCGCGACCAGCGCGCCGATGAGTCGGCCGCACCTCACGACGTGCTGGACGAGGCCGAAGCGTCGCAGGTCGACAGCCAGGCCGATGTGGACTTCGCCCTGCTCGAACTGAAGGCAGAAATGCTGGACCGGGTCACGGTGGCCTTGTCACACCTCGAGGTCGGCAGTTACGGCCGCTGTGACGAGTGCGGCGACGACATCGCCGAGGCCCGCCTGCGCGCCCTGCCGTTTGCCGCGCGCTGCAAGGAGTGCGAAGAGCGCCGAGAAGCCGCTGCGCTGCGCCAGCGTGGCCAGGCGCGGCAGAGCCTGTCGCCCCTGGGATTCAGGACGGACGACGCGCGGTTGATGCGTTAGTTCGGTTCACACCTCGGGTCCGCCTTCACCGGACGCCGAGGCTTGGCGACGGTCATCGTCCAGGAGGTAGCGTACTTCTTCAGGAGATCCAGATGCGCCTTGCGCCTCGATGGCCCGTCGGACGCCGCTACCGGACGACAGCGCTCGTGGCCGTGGCCTGCTCGTGAGCGCTCTGATCACGGTCGCGGCCGTGCGGAGCGGGCGGTTCGCTCCGCTGCGCGACGACGCCCGCGCCGCCTGGACCTGGGAGAATCCGATCTGCACCACGGCCGATGCGTTTCGTGGCCTCAGGCTGGCCCGGCGAATACAGACGCGAACCGACGAACTGCTCCGCACGCACGGCTGGTCGGAGAGGACGAACAGGGCCTGCTGCTCTACGAAAACCCGTTTGGCGACGTCTGGATGCCGCAGCGTGACGACGCCTGGGGGCTGGCGACCGTGCAGGCCGACCAGGAAAACGAAATCTACGGCCGCGCGGGGGCGGCTGGCGTGCGCCCCGGCGACGTCGTCATCGACGCCGGCGCACACGTGGGCCTCTTCACGAAGACCGCACTGGCCGCCGGCGCCAGCACAGTCGTGACGTTCGAGGTGACACCGAACGCAAACGTCAGCCTGCGGCGCAATCTGTCGAAGCCGATCGCGGCCGGCACGGTGGCGGTGGTCGAGAAGGGCGTGTGGTTCGAGGAATCGACGCTGCCCCTCGCAGTTGTTCCTGGCTGCTCGGTCTGCAACAGCGTCGCAATCAAGGGCGCCAGCACCTTCAGCGTCCCCCTCCACCACGATCGACCACGCAGTGGAAGAGCTGCACCTGCCGCGTGTGGACTTCATATAGCTCGACATCGAGAACGCCGAGGCGAACGCCCTGCGCGGAGCGATGCACACACTGGCGGCATTCCATCCGCGCCTGCTACAGTTCCGCAGGGCTCGAACGAACGGAAGTGCGGCCCTACGGGAGGCGCGCGAGGACGGACTCGTAACAGGCTTCGTACAGCGGCACGATCCGCGTGTCGCAGAATCGGTCCTGTGCCGTCCGCCGGGCAGCGACCGCCATGCGCCGCTGCGTCGGCCCGTCGCTCAGAAGACGCACGGCCGACGCCGCCATGCCGGCGAGGTCCTAGGTCGCGTGCAGATAGCCGTTGACGCCGTCGTCGATCACCTCAGGCACGCCGCCGACGCGCGAGGCCACGACCGGCACGCCGCACGCCATGGCCTCGAGAGCCGCCAGCCCGAAGCTCTCTTGCGAGGACGGCAGGAGGAACACCTCGGCCAGCGACAGCAGCGGCACGACCTGTTCCTTGGTGCCCAGGAAGCGCACGTCGTCACTGATGTTCAACTCGCGGGCCAGGCGCATCGCGTCGGCATGATCCGGACCGCTTCCCACCATCAGCAAGGTTGCCGGGATGCGCTGCCGCACCGCTGCGAAGATCTCCACCACCGCGCCCGCGCGTTTCACCGGTCTGAAGTTCGACATGTGGATCAGCACCTTCCGCCCCTCCAGACCCCGCGTGGCGCGCAGGTCGTGCACCTCGCGTCGCTGGTAGTAATCGCAGTCCACGAAGTTCGGGATCACGTGAATGTCGCAGCTGACGCCAAGATTGTCGTAGGTGTCCTCCTTCAGGCTCTCGGAGACGGCGGTCACGCCGTCGGACTGCTGGATGCTGAATGCCACGATGTCCTTGTAGGAGGGATCGCCGCCGAGCAGCGTGATGTCGGTGCCGTGCAGCGTGGTGACGACCCGTGGCACCCGGGACGCGCCCCCGCCGGCCAGCACCTGACGAGCGAGGTATGCCGCCGTGGCGTGCGGAATGGCGTAGTGCGCGTGGATGATGTCGAGCGGAGTGTCGCGGGCCACCTGTACGATCCGGTTGGCGAGCGACAGCAGGTACTGCGGCTCGCGAAACAGGGGATACGACGGCGTCTCCACGCGGTGGAACCTCACACCGGGGTGACCGTCCGTCAGCCTGACGGGCGTCTCGGTGCTGAACAGGTCCACACGGTGGCCGCGTCCTGCCAGCAGCTTGCCGAGCTCGGTGGCGACGATCCCGCTGCCGCCGACCGACGCGTAGCACACGATGCCGATGTTCATGACGCCTCACCCGTCACGGCGCCCCCTCATGAGACCCGCGCGGAGCAGCGGCTCACGCACCACGAAGCCCTCGGCCCAGCGCACGCCGCTCCGCGCGCCGAACTGGGCGTCCCGGCTCTCGACGAGCTGCCGGAAGAGCGGTGTGTTCAGCCGGGTGGCGGCCGTGGTCTCGCCGGGCGGCCCGAACTGGCTCGTGTGGCAGTCCAGCGCCTGTCGCTTCCGGTCGTAGTGGTCCGACACGTCGACGACGAACGACGGTGTGACGGTATCGTTGATGAAGTAGTAGCACATCCAGTCGGTCGTCCACGCGTCGCCGGCGCCCGGATACCGGCGCAGTCCCGCCGTGAAGACCGCCTCGGTCAGCAGCTCGCTCGCCGCTACGTGGTCGGGGTGGCGGTCGGCCCAGTAGGGCACCGCCACCGTTCGTGGACGGTGGCGCCGGATGAAGGCCACCGCCTCGTCCAGGTGCGCCGGGTCCTTCCCGATCCCCCGGTCGGGCCATCGCAGGTTCTCGCGAAACGCCGCGCCCAGGATCTCCCGGGCGGCCTCCGCCTCGCGCACGCGATCCTCGGGCGCGCCATTGGTGCCCAGCTCACCAGCCGTGAGGTCACAGAGCCCCACCGACCGCCCCTCGGACACGTGGCGCCGGATGGTTCCCGCCATGCCGATCTCCAGATCGTCGGGGTGCGGACCGAAGGCCAGCAGATCGAGCGGCACGTGTCGAGTCTACCTTGGGGTGCCCCGTCGAAGAGACGCGCCCACCGCTCACGACACTGGCCAGCGCGAACGCGGATTCGGCGGACACGGAAACCGCCTGCTCGGGCACCGCCGTCATCGTGTCCGCGCGGAGCTCCGTGACTCGGCGGGCACCCGTTCGAGCCCCACCAGTGTCCACGCTGCCTGGTCGCGACGGAAGTGGAGGCGCACCGGGCCGGCCCACGCGGGGTGGGCAGGGTCTGCGATGCTGACGTCCACCTGGATGAACGCGCCGGGCGCGGTCGGCAACGGCCCCGGCGCGGCGATGCCAGTCGCGCTGCCGGTGCCGGTGCCGATGATCGCCCCGCGCTCACCGGTCGCGTTGTCGAACGCGGACCACACGGTCGTGTAGCCGGCCGGCGCGGGCGCACATCCATAGACGACGGCGGCGTTGGTGAACCGCAGCGTTCCTGAGGCATCGAGAGCGGCCTGTCCGACGGGATTCACGGCCGGCAGGACGGCGCGTCCGATGGCGTCGCGGCGTGTGATGAGCGTCTCGGTCAAGAAACGCTCGGCGTTCGGGTCGCTGTAGTGCCCGCTCTTCACGGCCGCGGCAATCATGCTGTCGGAGATCGCCATGATCTTCGTGGCGGCCCAGAACAGGTCGGTCGCGTCGGCACGCACGTAGGCGGCGTTGGGCACGCGGCTCTTCCAGGCAGCGAGGTCGAAACTCTTGGCCTCGAGACGACCGATGCCGCGCAGGCTGGGATACGACTCGCGGCGCCGGGACCGCACGGGGAACCCGAGCAGGAACATGCGGCGGGCGGTGTCCTTGCCGCTGAAGAGGTAGTCGTGGCCTTCCCACTCATCGTTCGGGCCGATGCCGGCGCTGCCGAGCGTCGAGCCGAAGTCGAGCACGTGGTGGCGGACCACTGTGTGACCGCCCTCGCGTACGAGCGTATCGAGCGTGTTGCCGGCTTTGGCGTCCACGCGATCGATCCACGCGGCAGCCGCAACCATGCCGCGCAGCTCGCGGCGATGCTCGTGCGGCACGACGTCGTTGGGGTCATCCGACCGCGTGCCGTAGTACAGGAATTCGCCAACGGGCTTGCCTTCGAGCTGCCGGCTGGCAATCGCGCGATAGCTCCCGTCCTCGTTCCGCTCGGCACGTACGAGCACCCGCGTGATGTCACCCTGTGTGAGAGCACGCCGCTTACCGCTCACCGTGATGTGCGCCGCCGGGTCGAGCACGAGATTTTCGCGGCGCAGGTCGGCGACGTGCGTCTCGGCCACGTGATAACCCAGGGCCCAGAAGAGCTTCGTCGAGACCACCTCGGCCGACGTGGCCTGTTCCGGATAGCCGGGCGGATCGAACTTCAGGAACCACGTGATGCCCGCGGTGTCCTTGATGGTGAAGCCGGGACGCACGCCCTCGGACTTGCCCGACACGACGGTCCACCGACCGGGCGCAGGGCCGTCGGTCGTGTCGGGACCGCGCGCGACATCCGCGTCGGTGAGCGGACGCGAGCCCGCGCGGTTGGCGAACCAGCTCGAGTCGGGCACCTCGCCCACGGTGTTCACGTCCTGCGCGGTGCGGGTGACCGGGTCGCCCTCGTTGGTAAACAGGCTCGAGATGAGGTCCCACGACAAGTGGATCGGGAAGTCCTGCACCTTCGAGGCATCTACCGGGTCGGGCTCCCGCGCGATGGGATCGTCGGGAAAGAACCGCGGCGTCGCGGCCGACCCGGTGAGGCCGGCCAGCGCGATCGCCAGCAGACCGAGGGCCGCCACCACGTGCAAGCGCGGACGTGGGCGTCGAGGCGTCTGTGCGGACATCGTCAGAAACTCACTCCCTGCGCCAGGTTGTAGCGCCAGCCCTCGATGCTGTGGGCGACCTCGAACCGCAGCACGGTCGAGGTCGAGCTGTGCAGCCTCATGCCGACCCCCCACGCGCGCTGCAGGCCGCCGACGCTCACGTCGCGCAGTCGGGGCGCCACGGTGCCGTGGTCCAGGAGCAGCGCCATGTCGATGACCGGCGAGGGCGTCCACCGCAGCTCGCTGCGCAGCAGCAGACTCGCGCGGTCGGCGAAGCGATAGTCGTCGAAGCCCGGTAGCGTGTCGCGGCCGCCGATGGCCGGCAGCATGAAGTACGGCACCACGTTCCCGGCCGCAGGCGTCGCCACCTGGGCCCTGGCCTGCAGCGCGATGATCCAGTTGCCGTGCAGGATGGGCACGAACTGCCGGAGGTCGAGGTCGGTGCGGGCGAAACTGAACCGGCCGTCGCGGTCGTGATAGCCGCGCCACGACGCGCGGTAGAGGCCGCCGTGTTCCGTGTAGCCCGGAGACTCCCGCGTGTCGATGGCGGCAAACACGCCAGCCCTGGTCCACGTGACGTCGGCCCCGAACCCCGGAATCTCCGACGCCAGGACCGTCCGGGCGTCGGTCGACAGCGCTACGTCGCGCGACCGGGTGTCGACGAGGCCCAGATCGGCGCCGTAGTTGAACCACCGCCCCGCACGGGTCGCGATGTCGAGACCGACGTCGGTCGTACGCAGGCCGTAGTTGGTCTTCTCGCCAGCCGGCGCCGCGAGGCCCACCCCGTAGAAGGTCAGGGTCGGCTCGTCCAGCCATTTCGCTGCGGCTCCCACGTTCGTGCGGCCGCCGAACACCCCGGGGAGTTCGAGCGCCGTCCCGGCAGACTTGAAGTTGTGAATCGACCAGGCCGCGCTCGTCGCCCACAGGGCGTGGCGGCCGGCCGGCGCGACATACGAGGCGCCGGCGCCGAAGCCGGCATTCGCGCGGAATCCTCCCAACAGGGGCCTGAAGGCCGGGAGGACGGGCTTCACGACCCGCTCCGCTTTGACGACGACCTCGTCGCCGGTGTCGCGCACCGGCGGCCGCACCGCAGTGACCTTCTGCGCCTTCTGCTGTTCGATCTGCTCGGCTCGCGTGGATTGCGCAGCCGCAGGGGTCGCTGCGCCGAGACTCAGTGCCACTACCGTGGCGGCCACCAGCGTGGCCACTCTTCTCGCTACAGTCAGCGGCGTGTCGCGTGCCGGCAGCGATGTTCGTGTGCGCGTCATGGTGAATCGCAATGTACGGCGGGCTCGTGAGACGGTGCTGAATCCGCCGTTAACTTCCGTTAATCGTGACGATTCCATGCTGAACGGCAATTAATCGCCGTCTCATGTGCCGTTCACGCGGGTGTCGTCAAATCTCGGTGATGACACGTCGTCATCGAGCGCGCCAGACGCGCACAGAAGGGGTTATGTCGACAATCTCAGGCATCAATCGGGTTCGAGTCGCGGCACTCTGCACGGGCGTGCTGCTCGGCATCAGCGGCGCGGCGTTCGCGCAAGCGAAGACGTATGAAGGTGATGTCGTGGCCGTGAACGCCACGGTCATGACCTACACCGTGAAGGGCACGACGCCAGGTGAGCAGGTAGAGATGGCCTTCCATGTCGACCCGAGCAGCCGGATGTTCATCGGCGGCGAGCGCAAGTTGCTCGGCGAGATGGTCAAGGGCGACCACGTGATCGTGACCTACGGCGCGAAGGAAGCCCCGTACACCGTCGTGACGGTCGACCGCATCCACACGCGCACGCGGGAACTGTCGTTCACGGGCAACGTCATCGACGTCAACGACCCGGCGCGCACCTTCACGGTGAAGTCGGTCGTGGACGGCAAGGCCCAGGAGATGAAGTTTCACGTGAATCCTGGCGCCCAGCTCTTCATCGGCGGACAGCCCATTCTGCTCGAACAGATCCGGAAGGGCGACGTGGTGACCGTGGGTTATGAATCGATCTCGCAGGTGCACTACGTGCGTCACGTGAAGAAGGCCAGCACGACGTAGCACGAGGTTCCGCGAGTGGAAGTGAGTGAGGAGCGAGGATCATGAACATCCTGCAGAAGACCATCGACGATGTGACGGTGCTGTCGGTGATGGGCGACATCACCATCACGGGCACGGGCACGACACCCCTGGCGGATGTCGTCAGACAGGTGCTCGACAAGGGTCACGTCCACGTGATTCTGGATCTGGCGCACGTGAAGTACATGGATAGCGCAGGACTGGGGGAACTGGTACAGGCCCTTACGGCGGCCCGGAACCGCGGCGGCACGATGAGACTGCTCAACGTGACGAGGCGGCTCAACGATCTGCTGGTCATGACCAGGCTGCTGACGGTGTTCGACTGCTTCGACGACGAAGCGGCGGCCCGCGCCAGCT
>JANNEJ010000724.1:0-2759 GCA_031378585.1 Acidobacteriota bacterium
GAACAGCCGAGGCTCGACTTCGACACCTACTTCCTTGGCGCGCCATGGACCTTCGAGTGGGACGTGCCCGAGGGGCCACTCGGGGCCGCCGGCCGCATCACGGGTACCACCACCTACACGGCGCTCGGCGGGAAGTACTACGAGGCCACGACCCGTGGCGAGGGGCCGGACGGCACGTTCACGGTCACGGAAGTGATCGGCTACCACAAGGACTACAAGGCGCTCTCGCGGCACGTCACCGACAGCCGCGGCTTCGCCTTCGACGAGATCGCCCACGTCGGCGCCGATCTGGGTGGCTTCTACAACATCCTGTTCGAGAGCGCGCCGTTCAAGGCGGGCGGGCACACGGTGCGCATCCGCCACACGATGCGGCTGAATTCGCCGCTGGCGTACCGCATCGCCACATCGGTGTCGACCGACGACGGCCCGTTTGTGAATTACGGCAACCCCTGGTGGCGCAAGCAGGCGCCCGGCGTAACCGGCCAGCGGTAGACGACATTCCCGGGGGACGTCAGTCCCCTTCTGGTAGCCCCGGCACTTGGTGGAGGACGGCATGCGACGTGGATTGATGGGAGTGGCGACGGTGATGGCGCTGTCGCTGGCGGGATCGTCGGGTGTCGGCGCGCAGGGCGACGGCGGCTATAAGCTGGTGCCGAACTGGCCCACGCTCCCGGCAGGGATGTGGTTCGGATTGAAGGACGCGCCGCCACCTCCGGCCGAGCGCGAGGCACAGGCGGCCGCGCGCCGTGCGCGAGGCGGCGGCATGCCCGGCGGCGGGGGACTGCCCACCAACCAGCCCGGCATCTCGGGGCTGGCCATCGACCAGCACGACCAGATCTACGTCTTCAATCGCGGCCCCAAGCCGGTGATGGTATTCGACGCGGCCGGCAAGCTGCTCATGTCGGGCGGCGACGTCGAATACAACGGCAAGACCATCAACAAGGACTGGGAACACTCGGGCGGCGTGGACTGGGAGGGCAACGTCTACATCATCGAGCGCGAGGCGCACCGCATCGTGAAGGTCACGCCGAAGATGGACAAGTTCCTGATGCAGATCGGCACCACGGGTGAAAAAGGCACCGATGCCACGCACCTGGATCTGCCGTCGGGCATCGCCATCCTGAAGAGCGGCAACATCGTCGTCACCGACGGGTACGGCAACAACCGCGTCATCCTCTACGACAAGACCGGCAAGTTCATCAAGCAGGTGGGGAAGGGCGCCGGTGGTCCAGCCGACAAGGGCACGGGCGTTGGCGAATGGACGCTGCCGCACAAGCTGGCCGTCGACGCGCAGGAGAACCTCTACATCATCGACCGCGAGAACAAGCGCCTGCAGGTGTTCGACAAGAACCTGAACTACCAGCGCGAGATCAAGAACGAGTGGAATCCCTGGGACGTGCACATCTCGCGCAAGGGCACCGAGGGCGTCGGCTTCATCGCCGACCACCTGCTCGAGCGCGTCCACAAGTTCTCGCTCAACGACGGGAAGATCCTGGCCACGTGGGGCTCGCAGGGCCTGGGCCCGAACCAGTTCGACTGGGTGCACGGCATCGTGGTCGACTCGAAGGGCGCGGTCTACGCGGCCGATACCTACGGGCAGCGCATCCAGAAGTTCGTGCCGGCCGGGACGTCGTTCTAAGGGGCGGGACCCGGGTCTCGGGGCTCGGGCTCGCCTGAATTATGCCGACCGGCCTGGCGGAACAGCAGAACTAGGCCGACCGAGGCGTGGCGGAGAAGTGCGGCGGACCTACGGCCTGACCAATCAAGTAGGGCCGCAACGGACCATAGGAGAGCAGCGATGCAGGCGCGCATTGTGGGAGTGCTTATCGTGCTTTGCACTGCCGTTCCTTCGGCTGCGCAAACAGTCCGTTGTGAACTCGACGTCTTCCACCTGAGCTACGGACTGGCAGGCAGCTGTGTCGATGACCGCGACGACGCACCCGCGCACGAACAGTCACGAACCGAGCGGAGTCGCTATTGGCCTGCCGGGCCGGTGTCGGTGTTTCTCGTTGCGGGTCCCTCCGGCCCGTTCCCGTGGGGTGGCTACTTCCACCAAGCGGCCTGGAATGATCCCTTTCAGATCGACTGGGAACCACTGCCAACGGACCGGCGCCGCCTCGTTCTCCGTACCAGCGGGGCCTCGATGCTCGTGCAGGAGTGGCGCGAGAGGACAGGTAACAAAGTGTCTCTCGTATTTCGATTGAACTACGCTGCCGCGACGACGAACGACGTCGCGATTCTCGAATCGGCATTGAAGCGGATCAGTTCTCTTCAGGGGTGGGATCGCAACGCTGACCAGGACTGTCGCAATGATGTCCGCGACCAGACAAGTCTCTTCTGCGTACTGTGGGCGGCAGTCGAATCGCAGATGGGTCGATATCATCATGCCCAGCCAGCCATGGATCTGGTGCGCACTGTGATCGCCGAGCGTTGGCGAGACCGCCTCTCCGGACATATGTTGATGGACTTCAACAACCATCCATCCACGACGGCCGCGGACCTGCGCACGGCTCTCGAGGCGGCATTGGCCATCGCTCGCAGTGAAGCCGCGCTGGGCAGGTGAGTAGCATCGTGCGTTGTCGGGCCGCTGCGAGCGCGAGCTGTCGCGGCTGATGCCGCCACGCTGGGTAGACGCACATCGGGAGGGGCCAGGCATGAGGATCGGCAACCGGGGACCGGGGATCGAGTACTGATGCCCCTCACCCCACTGATGACAAGACACTGCGTGGAGAGGTGATCGAGATGGCGACGTTCGTTCT
>JANNEJ010000765.1:0-1938 GCA_031378585.1 Acidobacteriota bacterium
CGGTCGCTCTCGACGAGTGCGGCAATCTCGACGGGCACTTTCCTGAGCTGCGCAAGAGCATCCGCGCTCCCCAGCAGGGCGAGGGCCACAGCCCCCAACAGCACGCGGCCGGCACGGGGGAGAAATAGTCTCGACATGGACCTCTCGATAGTAACTCGCGCCTGCCCGGAAGGCCGACGCTGATTGGACGCCGGCGGGCCGCGGTGGTTCCGCCGGCAGCGCCCGGTCGTCAGCAGGACTGGACTGATGCCCAGGAGGCTCGTGGACCACTAGCGCCAGAACGGCGGGAGGCCCGCCACGGTGTCGCGGATGATCGCCACGGCGGCACGCCGGTCCGCCGCGGCGGAACCGCGGCCACGCGCTGGCGCATCGGGGCGCGTGAGCCGCGCATGGATGCGACGGTAGATCTCGATGCGCACGCCGCCTGGAAGAGCCGCAAAAGCCGGACTGTAGATGAGATAGCTCACGGGATAGCGAAAGAGCCGGTTGCGCAAACTGAAGTCGCGCAGCGAACGGCCGGTGGCGTCGCGTGGGCCGCGGGCGGCAAACGTACTGGCAAAACTCGATACGCCTTCCACCGGCGCCGGCAGCGGCACTTCGTTGTCAAACGTCAGATAGTCGACCAGGTCGGCAAGGTCGGTGGCCAGCCCCGGGTGCGCCAGCACGTTATCCGGCATCGCCGCGGCGGCCACGCGCGCCTGCCAGGCCACCCGCGTGATGAGGTTGATCGTCTGCGTCTGGTGCTCGAAGGTCATCAGCGCCACGATGTCGCTCGCGGGCACGAGGTAGCCTGCGGGCTCGACGACCCCAAACAGGGTCGTAAGGTTGCGCGCCGACTCGCGCACGAGTGACGCCGGGTCGGCGGGATTGGCGGCGACCGCGTTGGCGCGGGCGGCAGGCTCCCCGCGGCGCGCCGTCACATACCACCCGCCCCACCGCTCGGCAAAGGGCGTCGTCTGGTCGGTGATGATGGCCGACTCGTCGCGCAGTGGAGCGCCCGTGGGACCAGGGATCACCGAGCCCACGTAGATGCCGGGCACGCCCGCCGTGTTCGGCCCGTGATGGCACTTCAGGCACGAGTCGGTCGCGGTGAAGGTGGGCGCGCCACCGGCCCCGAAGGTCATCGCGTAGAACACGGGGCCGCGCACTGAATCGATGGCAATGGCCTCCACGCCCGGTGTGCCGGGCACGTGGGCCACGATCACGTCGTCGCTGAAGTACACGGCCCGCGGCCGCGACGGCGAGATATGGGCCGCCTGCAGGCTCGTCTTCGAGAAGACGAGCATCTGCGACTCGACCGGTACGTCGAGCGCCGCCAGTACCGACGGCAGGTATCCGTGCCCGCCGGGGCCAGGTCGCAACGTGGCTTCGCCGCGGGCGAGACGCTCGACCAGTTGCGCCACGGCGTCGCCGGCCGGCGCGACCGGGGCCATGGCCGGGTGGTCCACGGCAATCAGTGGCTTATAGCGGCGTACTGGGGCCTGCGCGGTGGCCAGCGTCGAGGCCAGCGCACACACGACGAGCGCGCCCCCGAGAGTCCCGCGTCGATGCACCGCGTCCATCCCGTTCAGTCTACCGGGGCGGCGATTCCCCTGCCCGTCCGCACGAGCGCAAGAGGCCCACCGCGTTCACACACACCAAGGGCGGGCCCGAAGGCCCGCCCTCGCAGCGTGACGTCGTCGGAAGGCTCGGTCTCGAGTCCCCTGCCGTCAGGATCAGAACTCGAACCGGAAGCCGAGCTGCATCGCGCGCGGGTCGAGCGTGGCGATGATGCGGTTGAACTGCGTGCCGTTGACGATGTTGAAGTTCGACACCGGGTTGCCGTTGGTCAGGTTGTAGGCATCGAGCATGACCCCGACGCGGTACCGGCCTGCGAACGCGAACGTCTTGTCGAGCCGGACGTCGAGAATCGGCACGGTCTCCGAGTACTGGTTGTCG
>JANNEJ010000766.1:0-3220 GCA_031378585.1 Acidobacteriota bacterium
CGCCAAGCTCGACACCGACACCGTCCATTTGCAGATTGCCCAGAACGTGCGCGTCGAGGTCTCGCGCGGCGCCGTCGTGGGGTATCAAGGGCAGCCCCCCGTCACCTCCGAGGGCAGCTAAGGTCATCATGTCGAAGAACTTGCGTTGGAAAGTCCTGACAATTGTTGCGGTCATCGGCCTCTCGGTCTTTGCGTTCACGCCGCCGCAAGAGAAAATTCGTCTCGGCCTTGACCTGAAGGGCGGCGTGCACCTGGTCATGCGCGTGCAGACCGACGACGCGCTAAGAGTAGAAACCGAATCTGCCGCCGACCGGCTCCGTGAGGCGCTGCGCACCCAGAACATCCCGGTCACCGGCGTGACCGTGGCCGGCGCCAACGAGTTCCGGGTGACTGGCGTGCCCTCGGCGCAGGACGGGCCGTTCCGTCAGGCGCTCGTGGATGTCGACCTGGTGTACGACCGGTCGCAGTCGGGCACGGATTACACGTTCCGCATCAAGCCCAATGTGGTCAATCAGCTGCGCGACGAGACGGTGAATCAGGCTCTGCAGACCATCGAGCGCCGCGTCAACGAGCTCGGCGTGGCGGAACCGGTCGTGGCGCGGCATAGTGCCGCCGACCAGATTCTGGTGCAGCTCCCGGGCGTGTCGGACGTGAACCGCGCAAAGGAGATCATCCGCTCCACGGCCCTGCTCGAATTGAAGCTGGTGGAACAGGGCCCCTTCCCCGATGAAGCGTCGGCGCGGCAGGCCTTTGCCGGCAACGTGCCGCCCGACATGCAGATCCTGCCCGGGCGCAGCGAGGGCACGGCGGGCGCCGCGCCAACCACGGTCTACTACGCCGTGCGGCGCGTGCCGGCGGTGACCGGCCGCGACCTGCGCAACGCGCGGCCCAGCCTCGACGAGAACAACCGCCCGGCGGTGAGTTTCTCGCTGAACAACGAAGGCGCGGTGAAGTTCGGCAACTTCACGCAGGCCAACATCAACCGTCAGCTCGGCATCGTGCTCGACGGCCGCGTCTACTCGGCGCCGAACATCCAGTCACGCATCGACAGCGAGGGACGCATCACCGGCAACTTCACCCAGCAGGAAGCCGCTGATCTCGGCCTCACGCTGCGGTCGGGCGCCCTGCCGGCGTCGCTCACCTACCTCGAGGAACGCACCGTGGGCCCGACGCTTGGCGCCGATTCGGTGCGTTCGGGCGTGATCGCGTCGGCCGGCGGCCTGGCCTTCGTGCTGCTCTTCCTGCTCTACTACTACAAGCTGGCCGGCTTCAACGCGTTCGTGTCGATCTCGACGAACCTGGTCATCCTGCTGGGGCTGATGGCGTATCTGGGCGCCACCATGACGCTGCCCGGCATCGCCGGTTTCATTCTCACAATCGGCATGGGCGTCGACTCGAACGTGCTCATCTTCGAGCGCATCAAGGAAGAGCTGGCTGGCGGGAAAGGCGTGAAGACGGCAGTCGCCGCCGGCTTCGATCGGGTGTTCCTGACCATTCTCGACACGCACGTGGCCTCGCTCATCTCCGCGGCGTTCCTCTTCCAGTTCGGCACCGGGCCGATCCGCGGCTTCGCCACCACGCTTACCATCGGCCTGCTCTCGAACGTGTTCACCGCGGTGTTCGTCTCGCGCACCATGTTCGAACTGTTCCTTTCGCGTCGCGAACAGCCCGCGACGCTCAGCATTTAACGCCATGCGAATCTTCGACAATCCCAACTACGACTTCATCAAGTGGCGCTGGCACGCGCTGGCGCTCTCGGGCCTCGTCGTGCTGGCCGGGCTGGCCTTCGTCGTGACCCGGGGCGTGCCCCTGGGCATCGACTTCACCGGTGGCACCATCGTCGTGGTGAAGTTCGAGCAGCCTACCCCCGAGGACTCGGTGCGCCAGGCGCTGGTCGCCACACCCGGCGAAAAGGTGGTCCAGAGCTACGGTGACCCTGCCGACAACGAGGTGCTGATTCGCCTGCCCCAGGCAGCCGAGGGCGACGCGAACATCGACGCGGCGGCCAAAAGCGTCGTGCAGGCGCTCGGTGCGGCCGGTCTGCCGAAGTTCGAGATCCTCTCGCAGGACATTGTGGGCCCGGTAATCGGCCGCGAACTGCAGCTGAAGGGCATCTACGCGACGCTGGCGTCGATTGTCGGCATTGCAATTTACATCGCGCTCCGCTTCCGTCCGGCGTTTGCCATCGGTGCCATCGCGGCCACGTTGCACGACGTGTTCATCACGCTGGCGTTTCTGGCGTTCTTTGGCTACGACCTGTCGCTCAACATCGTCGCGGCCCTGCTCACCATCACCGGCTACTCAGTGAACGACACCATCGTGATCTTCGACCGCGTGCGCGAGAACATGCGCACCATGCGCCGCGACTCGCTCGAGAAGGTCGTGAACACGGCCGTCAACCAGACGCTGAGCCGTACGGTGATCACGGCCGGCACCACGTTCCTGTCGGTGCTGTCGCTCTACCTCTTCGGCGGAGAGGTGCTCGAAGGGTTCGCCTTCACGATGCTCGTTGGCATCGTGAGCGGCACGTATTCCACCGTGTTCATCGCTGCCGCGATTGCCATTATTCTCGGCAACCGCCAGAGTTCCACCTCGACGGCCGCTGGCACGGCCGTGAAGGTCAAGGCCGCGACGGCCCGCCGGTCGTAGTGCTGGACTCACGGGTCGGCTGCCGGCGCGACCGGGGCCGACGCGGTCGATCCAGGCCACGCCGGTCCAAGTAGTTCGATGCAGTGGTTACGTCGCAGTTTCATCACGGGCTTCTTCGTGACGGTGCCGCTCATTGTGAGCGTCGCCGCGCTGGTGTGGGCTTTCCGGTTCGTGGACGACTTCGCCACTCCGGTCGTCACGCAGGTGCTTGGGCGCGCGGTGCCGGGGATTGGCGTGCTCATCATGGCCACGCTGGTGCTCGGGGTGGGCGCCGGGGCGACCAACGTGTTCGGCAGGCGGGTGCTGCAGCAGGCCGAGAGCTGGCTCCTGAGGGTGCCCGTGTTCAAGACCGTGTACGCTCCCGTTCGCCAGCTCGTGGCGGCGTTTTCGCCCGACAACGAGGCAGGGTTCAAGCGAGTCGTGCTCGTGGACGAGCCTGGCCGGGGACTGTTGCTGGGGTTTCTGACCCGCGAATTCGTGCTCGACCGCGGTGAGGGCCCGGAGGCCTTCGTCGCGGTGTACGTGCCGACGAACCATCTGTATCTGGGAGACATCGTGGCGTTTCCCAGAA
>JANNEJ010000790.1:0-1984 GCA_031378585.1 Acidobacteriota bacterium
CAAACGTGCCGGTGAGTGGCAGAGGAGCCGGCAGAAAAAAGGGTAGGGACGCGTCGACGCCATACCACCGGCAGGCCGCATAGTGGCCCCACTCGTGAGCGCCGAGAATCGCCAGCACCGACAGACTGAACCACATGCCGCTGAACCAGAACTGTGCCGACGTCAGGTCTGGTGGCAGTTCCTGACCGAAGTCTGCGAGGAACCCGACGTAGTGCCATCCGCCAAAGAACGTGGTGCTCACGAAGGTGGCAAACAGGAAGCACAGGTGGACGAGGCGACGGTCCGCGGGCCGCCGCTTGGTCACGGGTGCGGCCGTCGTGGGAGACACCGGCAACAGGAGGTCCACGGCCACGTGACAGAACCAGGTCAGCCGATGTTCTGCAGGTCTTTGCCGGGCTTGAAGCGAATGGTGCGCCCTGGTGGAATCTTCACTTCGCGCCCGGTGCGCGGATTGCGGCCGATGCCGCGCTTACGCGGCTTCACCTGGAACACGCCAAACCCCCGCAGCTCAATACGTTCGCCGCGTTGCATCGAGACGCGCATGGCATCGAACACCGCGTCGACGGCCAGTTCGGCCTTCACTTTGGTGATCTCGGCCAGACGCGAGACCTCGTTGACGATGTCGACCTTGATCATCGAGTGGTTGGTTGTTTCGTGAGCGAGATAACTATCATAGATAGAGTGACTTACGCTGTCAACGTCGCCGGTGGCCGCCGTGAGTGGAAGCCCGCAGGCCGGCGAAAGTGTGCGGTATTGCGCGTAGACTGTGCAGAACGTGCCCCGCGCGCTGCCTACCGTCGTACTCGTTGGCCGACCCAATGTCGGCAAGTCCACGCTGTTCAACAGGATGACGGGGACACGGCGTGCCATCGTGACCCCCATTGCCGGCACCACCCGCGATGCCATGCGGCACCCGGTGCCGGTGGCCGATGGCGGCTTTCTGCTCACCGACACGGGGGGCATGTTTGGCACCAGCCAGGACCCACTGCACGAGCTGGTCGTCGAGGCTGGCCACCGGGCTTTGGCGACTGCCGACCTCGTGGTCTTCGTGGTCGACGGTCGAGAGGGACTGGTCTCGGGCGACCAGGAGATTGCCAGAGCCGTGCGCGCAACCGGACGCCCGGTGGTGCTCGCCATCAACAAGACCGATGACAAACGGGCCATCGCCGGAGCGCTCGAGCTCTACCGGTTGGGCTTCGACCCCGTCGTGGAAGTGAGCGCAGAGCATGGCCGCGGCGTTGGCGACCTGCTCGACGAGGTCAAGAGCCGCCTGCCGGCGCCGTCGCCGGCCGATGACGATGCCTCCACCGACGAAGAAGAGCGCCATGGGCGCCACACCCCAGGCGAGTTGGCCGTGGCCATTGTCGGGCGCCCCAATGCCGGCAAGTCGTCACTCGTGAACAAACTGCTGCGCGAGGACCGCATGATCGTCTCGCCGGTGCCGGGCACGACCCGCGATCCGGTGGATTCGATCTTCCTCTGGCACCGTAAGAAAGTGCGCATCGTCGATACGGCCGGCATTCGCAAGGCAGGACGGGTGGCGCGCGGCGGCGCCGTCGAGTCGCTCAGCGTGATGCTGGCCAAGCGCGCCATCGCCGAGGCCGACGTGGTGGTGCTGGTCGTCGACGCCATGGTGGGGGTGACCGATCAGGATGCCGCCATCGTCGGCGAAGCCGACGCTGCCGGGGGCGGAATCGTCATCGCTCTCAATACGTGCGATATGCGCGAGGACCTCTCACAGGATGCCGCCGAGGCGGCCGACGCCGAGGTGCGGCGGCGGCTGCCGTTCATGGACTACGCGCCGATTGTCCACATCTCGGCCAAGACCGGCGATCGCACGCCGAAGCTCGTCGAGGTCGTCGACCGCGTGGCGACCGAACGGCGCCGGCGCGTGCCAACCCACGCGCTGAACACCTTTGTGGGCGCCATCACGCAGGCGCATCTGCCGGTGGCGGAAGGCAAGCGCTCGGTCCGCGTGCTGTTT
>JANNEJ010000845.1:0-5130 GCA_031378585.1 Acidobacteriota bacterium
GGCGATTTCGTGTCGATCATGGGCCCGTCGGGCGCCGGGAAGAGCACGCTGCTCCACATCCTTGGCATGCACGACTCGGCCTGGACCGGCGAGTACTGGCTGCACGACCAGCCCGTGCACGCGCTGGCGCAGAAGGATCGGCTGCGGCTGCAGAAGCAGCACATCGGCTTCGTGTTCCAGAGCTACCACCTGCTCGACAACCTGACGGTGTACGAAAACATCGACCTGCCACTGTCGTACAGCGACGTGAAGCGCGGCGAGCGGCAGGCGATGGTCGGCGACATCCTCGACCGCTTCAACATCGTCGGCAAGAAGGATCTGTATCCCAATCAGCTATCCGGCGGGCAGCAGCAGCTGGTGGCCATTGCCCGCGCCGTCGTGGCGAAGCCGTCGATCATCCTGGCCGACGAGCCGACCGGCAACCTGCACTCCGATCAGGGCCGCGAGATCATGGAGCTGTTCGCCAAGCTCAACGCGCAAGGCACCACCATCGTCCAGGTGACGCATTCCGAGGCCAATGCCGCCTTCAGCCGGCGCGTCATCCAACTGAAAGACGGTTGGGTGGTCGATGCCGCCTGAGCCGCCGCCACGCGTCCTCATTACCGACGATCAGGCCGACGTCCTCGAGGCGCTGCGCCTGTTGCTCAAGCCCGAGGGCTACGTCATCGACACGGCGTCGTCGCCCGCACAGGTCGTCCGCGCGCTCGAACTGAAGGACTACGACGTCGTCCTCATCGACCTCAACTACTCCCGCGACACGACCTCCGGCGACGAAGGGCTCGATCTGCTCAGCCGTATCCGCCTGGCCGATGAGTCGCTGCCGGTCGTCGTCATGACGGCGTGGGGGTCGGTGGATGTCGCCGTCGAGTCGATGCGCCGCGGCGCCAACGACTTCGTGCAGAAGCCGTGGGACAACGAACGGCTACTCACGATCGTCCGAACGCAAACGGCGCTTGGCCACGCCGTTCGCCTGGGCCGGCGACTGCTGCTCGCGAACCAGGCGCTGGTGGCGGATGGACGCTCGCCGCTGCTGGCCGAGTCCGCCGCCATGCGGCCCGTGCTGGAGGTAATCGCGCGGGTCGGTCCATCCGATGCCAACGTGCTCATCAGCGGCGAGAACGGCACGGGCAAGAGTCTGGTGGCGCAGGCGCTGCACGCTGTGTCGCCACGGGCTACCCGGCCCATGGTCACGGTGAACGCCGGCGGCATGGCCGAGGGGGTCTTCGAGAGCGAGCTGTTTGGCCACGTGCGCGGCGCCTTCACCGATGCCAAGGTCGATCGCGTTGGCCGCTTCGAGCTGGCCGACGGCAGCACCCTCTTCCTTGACGAGATCGCCAACGTGCCGGCGAACCAGCAGACCAGGCTCTTGCGCGTCATCGAGTCGGGGGAGTTCGAACGCGTGGGTTCGTCGAAGACTCGCAAGGTCGACGTGCGCATCGTGTCGGCCACCAACGCCGACCTGAACGCCGAGGTCGAGGCCGGCCGGTTCAGGCAGGATCTGCTCTTCCGCCTGAACACCATCGACATCCACCTGCCGCCGCTCAGGGACCGCCGCGAGGACATCCCGCTGCTGGCCCGGCACTTCCTGCACCAGCACACGCAGCGATACCGCAAGCCGATCACCGGCTTCGATCCGGCGGCGCTGCAGGTGCTCATGGACCATCGGTGGCCCGGCAACGTCCGCGAGCTCGACCATGCCATCGAGCGCGCGGTGCTGATGGCGCCGGGAAGCATCGTGCGCGCGTCGGACCTGGGGCTGCGGGTCGACGGCATGGCGCCAGGCCGTCTCGACGACATGAGCCTCGAAGAGGTCGAGGCCTTCCTCGTCAAGAAGGCCATGGCCCGGCACGGCAACGTGAGCCAGGCGGCCCGCGCGCTGGGCCTGTCGCGCAGCGCCCTCTACCGCCGGCTCGAGCGTTACAAGCTGTAAGCTGGGGCGCCCCGTCCCATGAACCGCTTGCGTTTCGATCGGCACGCCGTGGCCCTCGCGCTGGCCGCCGCGGCGCCCCCGCTGGCGGTCGCGCTGCTGCTCTTGTGGGTGGGCGACTACTCAGCGAAGGTGCGCTGGACGGCGACCTCGGTGCTGGCCTGCACGACCGCCGCCGCCATCATCGCGTTGCGCACGCACATCGTGGCGCCGCTGCAGACGCTTGCCAATCTGGTTGCGGCACTGCGCGAAGACGATTTCTCCATCCGCGGCCGCAGCGCCTCGGCCGGCGACCCGCTCGGCGACGTGATGACCGAGGTCAACGCGCTGGCTGAAACGCTTCACGAGCAACGGCTCGGCGCCGTCGAAGCCACGGCCCTCCTGCGCACGGTGATGGAACAGATCGACGTGGCGGTGTTTGCGTTCGATCCCGAACGCCGGCTGCGGCTCGTGAACCGCACCGGAGAACGGCTCCTGGGACGCCCCGCCGAGCAGCTCCTGGGACACACGGCCGAGGCCCTCGCCATCGATGGCTGGTTTGGCGACGCACCGCGCGTCGTGGAACTCGACCTGCCCGGCGGTACCGGCCGCTGGGAACTACGTCGCACGACGTTCCGTCTTGGCGGCCAACGCCACGACCTGCTGGTCGTCGCCGATGTCAGCCGGCCACTGCGCGAAGAGGAACGCCAGGCCTGGCAGCGGCTGATTCGGGTCATCGGCCATGAGCTGGGCAACTCGCTCGGCCCAATCAAGTCCCTGGCGGGCTCGCTCGATGCGCTGCTGCAGCGCGATCCTCCGCCGGGTGATCTGAAAGAGGACCTGCGGCGCGGCTTGCAGGTGATCGGGTCGCGCGCCGACGCGCTTGGACGCTTCACTGCAGCCTACGCGCGGCTAGCGAAGCTCCCGCCGCCGCGCCTGAGTGCGGTGGTGCTGAAGCCGCTCGTGCAGCGCGTGGCTGGCCTCGAGGCACGAGTGCCGGTCACGGTGAGACCCGGCCCCGACCTGACGGTGAACGCCGACGCCGACCAACTCGAGCAACTGCTGATCAACCTGCTACGCAACGCCGCCGAAGCGACGCTCGAGCACGGTGGAGACGGCGTCGTGGTGGGATGGCAGCGGTCGGTCCGTGGCCTCGACCTGTGGGTGGACGACGACGGCCCTGGCCCGCCGAAAACCGCCAACCTCTTCGTGCCGTTCTTTACCACCAAGGCCGGAGGGTCCGGCATTGGTCTCGTGCTGTGCCGCCAGATTGCCGAGGCGCACGGCGGCACCATCACCCTCGAGGCCGGTCCCGATGGCGCCGGCTGTCGGGCCATGCTGGCAATGCCGATATGACCTACGCGCGGTCTCCGCGCGTTCAATGCTTCCGGCCGCCGTCTGGACCTGTCCTCGTTGCACTCGGCGCGTGCCGCCGCAGGTCGACGTGTGCCGATGTGGGGCGGCGCGCGAAGCCACGCCGCGCGCTTCTGACGTTGGCTCGTCCCAGACCGATGCCGGAGCGACGTCCCCTGCCACCTGGGCACTGGTCGTGGCGGGCGTCCTTGCCGCGGCCGGGGGCATCTACCTCGCCCAAGCGTCCAGGCCGGCCACCGCGCCCTCTGCCCCGCTGATCGTCACAGACCTTCCGACGACCGAGTCCCCGCGGCTTCTAGCGCCCACAGTCCAACCACCTTCTTCAAACGCTGCGGCGTCTGCTGGCGTGCCAGCCGTCGCCGCCGCCGTCGCGGCGACGCCAGCCGCTTCGGTCCCCCCGCCCACTGGCGTCCCACCCGCATCGATCGAGGACGTGGTGGGGCGTGCCCTCGGCGCGGTCGTCATGGTGGAAACCTCCGACAGCCGCGGCACTGGCTTCTTCGTGACGCCGGACACGCTCGTGACCAACAACCACGTCGCCAGGGGTGCCACATCGGTCACCGTGCGACTGCACGACGGCTCGACGCGCTCGGCCCGGGTCGAACGCGCCGTGGCCGAGGTGGACCTGGCCGTGCTGCGGCTGTCTGGCCAACCGTCGCCGCAGGTGCTCACTCTTGCGAGGGCCGACGACGTACGCCCTGGCCAGGAAGTCATCGCGATCGGGTCGGCACTTGGTCTGCAGAGCACGGTCACGCGTGGGATCGTGAGTGCACGACGCATGGCCGGCGCAGTGCTGCTGCTGCAGACCGATGCCGCCATCAACCCCGGCAACAGCGGCGGTCCGTTGCTGAACCGCGACGGCGCGGTGGTGGGCGTCACTACGCTCAAGATGGGCAGCGGCGCGGAGGGGCTCGGCTTCGCCGTGGGGGTCGACCACGTGCGCGCACTTCTCGACGGCCGCGCTGTGACGGCACCGACGTCGAGCTCGCCACGTATGCCGCTGGCGCCAGGCGTGCCTGCGTTTGGCGCCGAGACCGGCGCAGAGACGGGCGCCGAGGCTCAACGGGCGCGCGGCCAGGAGGCCTACGAGCGCGACGTGCGGCAACTGGCGCGGCAGGCCGCGCAGATGGACGTGCAGTGGGTGCGGTTCGAGACGACGTGCGCGCCGCAGGCCGCTCGCGGCGGCGACCGCGCGTGGTTCTCGCTAGCCGAACGCGACACGCCGTTCAGCGGTCTCGATCCAAATTGTCCGTACTGGATGAACGATCTGCGGCGGATGAGCGGCGAGTTCGTGGCCGCAATGCGGCAGGCAGGCGACACGGCACGGCGCGCTGGCGTCTACCCTGGCGCCTTGCGCGACCTGCGCCGTCAGCAGCGCCTCGAGTGGGCGGGATTCGAGCGCTAAGCAGGCGTGCCGGCGTCAGGCACCTAGACCGGGATCACGCGACCCTCGGCCGCGCGGCGCAGACGGTCCCACACTGCTGCACCTAACCCGCTCGTGACGGGCCCCGACGCAAGAATCACGTCCACCGCGCTGGCATCCAGTTGGCGGAGCGCCGCAAAGAGCGCGCGCGCCGCGGCGGTCGGGTCTCGACGCGGCCCGAGGCTCGCCACTTCGATGCGGCCACGGGCGGCCACCGCCGCCAGCTCGGGCGCCAGCGCCAGCAGGTCGTCCTCGGGTGCCAGCACGCCGACGCGGGTGCCGCGCGCCACGAGGGTGCGCGCCTCACGGGCGATGCGCGCCACGACGTGGGCCGACGTACCCGAGTACACCGTGACCCGGGCGTCGGGCGCGTAGTGCCGCAGCAACTGCCCGGGCGCGATCTGCGAGGTCCCTACCTCCGCCACGG
>JANNEJ010000853.1:0-1738 GCA_031378585.1 Acidobacteriota bacterium
CACGAGGTGTCCGAGGCCCCCGTGCAGGTACATGTAGGTCACCGGCTGCCAGAGTGCGAGCTCGCCGAGGAACATCGCCGGCAGCAGGCCGAGCCGCACCGTAACCGCGGGCACGATCAGGCTCAGCAGATACCCGCCGACGTTGATGGCGATGAGGGTCTTCACCGCCTGGCTCACGGGCCCAGGCCCCATCGAGAACGCGGCGTTGCCGTAGCGGGACATGCCTCGATTATAGGGTGGCGGTGCCGGTCATGCCGTCGCCGCCGTCGATGGCCCCGTGGCCGCGTGCCCGTTCAGGCAGTTGTGCCGCCAGCGCGGCGGCCAGGAGAGGCACGCCCGAAATGCACAGCAGGGCCCTTGGCAGGCCCATCACGTCGCCGAGCAGACCCACGAGCGGCACCATCACGGCGCCCACGCCCCAGGCAAAGCCCATCATGAGCGACGAGACGGTCGCGGCGCCGACGGGCGCGAGCATCTGCGCATAAGTCACGTTCACGGGCAGCGTGGATTGCAGCAGCAGTCCACCCAGCGAGACGGCCACGGTAAACCACCAGCCGGTGAGCTGCGAAGCCACCACCATGAACGGCACGGCCGAGACGAGCGAGACCAGGATCACCCGCCGTGGCCCGAAGCGGTCAGCAAGCGGTCCACCCGAGAAGCCGCCGATGCCCGACACGAGCAGATAGCACGTGCTGGCCAGGCTCGCGTGGGCAATCGACATGCCCTGCCCGGTGAGCAGCACGGGCATGAACGTGGCAAAGCCCGCCGCGGTGAGGGTGCGCAGCACGACCGAGAAATAGAGAAGCGTCAGGGGTCTGGCGTAGGGCTTGAGGGCGGCGAACCCCTCGCGTCCGGTGGGCGTGGGCCGTTCGATTGCCGGTACGCGGCGGAGCAGGAACCACAACGCGGCCAGGCCGGGCACGGCGATAATCGGCGACCAGTGCAGACCCAGGCGCTCGATGGTCGGGGCGAAAAAGAGCGGCGCCATGGCCATGCCTACCGACCCGCCGGTGATGTGCACCGACATGGCAAAGCCCTTGTTGGCGCCCGAGGCGCGGTAGACGGCCGCGGCCGCCGACGGGTGGAAAGCCGCCCCGCCGAGTCCGCCCAGCACGAGCAACGCGCCGAGCGCGACGGTCGTCGGCGCCAGTCCCACCAGGCTCAAGACCACGACCGACACGAGCGGGCCGGCCAGCAGCAGGACACGCGGGCGCCACCGGTCTGCGAGTGCGCCAAACCCGACCTGTGAGACCGATGAGGCCAACTGGAAGCACATGGCCAACGTGCCCACGGCCGTGAGCGACAGCCCGAAACGCGGGATGAGCAACGGCAGGAGCGGCGTGTAGATGTTCGTATAGGCGTCGACGATGAAGTGCGTGGAGGCCAGCGAGACCACGGTGGGCGACAGGCCCAAAATGGAGCCGGGGACGGCGGTTGGCGCGCGCGCGTCGAGAGCGTCGGCTGGCGTCATGTCGTCACGGCGTCGATCCCCATCCAGATAGTGTACACGCCGCTCCTGGGCGCTATGATGATTCCCGTGATGCGCCTGCTTCTTCGCACCGCGTTCGTTCTTGCGGCGCTGCTCGTCACCGCCGCGCCCGCCCGCGCGCAGGCGCCGTCCTGCTCGCCCACCGGCCAGTCGATCTTCGTCCGCGACACCCTGCAGGAACTGTATCTCTGGCACCGCGAGCTGCCTGACCTGAACCCGGCGCGGTACGACTCGCCCGAGCAGTACCTG
>JANNEJ010000856.1:0-3031 GCA_031378585.1 Acidobacteriota bacterium
CGCCAGACGGCAACAGTTCGCCGATTGCCAAGGATGTTGCCGATCGTGCCATGGATTCGGCGCAGTGCATCGGCTGCGGTGCCTGTGTCGCCGCTTGCAAGAACGCCGCGGCGCATCTCTTCACGTCGGCCAAGATCAGCCATCTAGGCCTGCTGCCGCAAGGCGAGCCGGAGCGCCTGCACCGGGCCGAGCGGATGGTGACGCGCATGGACGCCGAGGGCTTCGGGAGCTGCTCGAACGAGGGCGAGTGCGAGGCGGTGTGCCCGAAGGGCATCTCGATCTCGAGCATCGCCAGGATGAACCGCGACTTCCTGAAGGCGGCGATCTCGGGCTGATCGCCGGGCCGCTTTCTTCGGCGGCGCGCTGCGCTCTTCGCCCTCGCTCTGCGCCCGGGCCGGTCCCGCCCGAAGTCCAACCCGCGGGCGTAGAATCGCAGGATGCGCGGTGTCTTCGCCACAGCGGTCGTCGTTGCCATCGCACTCTCGCCGCCCGCCGGTGCGCAATCCCCTGCGGTCGATCTGTTCGCCGTGGCCGAGTCGGCTATCCGTGCAGAGATGGAGAAGGCCGGCATTCCCGGTGCGGCCGTGGCGGTCGTCGTGGGTGACAGGGTCGTGTGGACGCGGGGCTTCGGCGTGGCCAACGCGGAAACCGGTGCGCCGGTCACGGCCGATACGCTCTTCCAGATCGGCTCGGTGACCAAGTCATTCACGGCCGCGGCGATTCTCACCGCGGCTTCGGAAAGCGCGATGGCGCTCGACAAGCCCGTGTCCACCTACGTCTCCGGGCTGACGCCCTGCGTGGGTGCGCCGACGCTCACGCAGTTGTTGTCGCACACCGGCGGCCTCATCGACGAGCCCGACGAGTTCGGGCCGCAGGGCGAAGAGGGACTCGGTGCCTATCAACGCACGTGGACGAATGAGTACTGCATGTTGCCGCCAGGACGCGCGTTCTCGTACTCGAACTCCGGCTTCTCGCTCGCGGGTCTCGCGCTTCAGCAGGTGGACAAGAAGCCGTTTGCCGACGTGATGCGCGCGCGTGTGCTCGGTCCGCTCGGCATGCCGCGGACGACATTCCGGCCTACGGAGGCCATGACGTGGCCGCTCGCCGTAGGACACCGCAAGGCCACGGACGGTTCGTTCGAAGTCGTGCGGCCGCTCGCAAATGACGCGCGGTTATGGCCCGCGGGCACACTGTATTCGAGTGTGAACGAGATGGCGCGTTTCGTGACGGCGCTGATGAATGACGGGAAGCTTGACGGGAAGCAAGCGCTGCCGGCGGGCGTTGCGGCCAGAATGCGGGGGCGCGCTGTCGACATCCCGACGACGGGAGAGAGCTACGGCCAGGGTATGTTCCTGATGAGTAATGTCGAAGTTGGTCACGGCGGCGTGATGTCCGGGTACGCCGCGCAGGTGACAATCGGCCGGCAACCGCGCGCTGGGGTCGTCGTGTTGACCAACGCCGACGGGGTCAGTCCCGCGGGACTCGTTCGGATGGTGCGCTACGAGGTGCTGAAGTCCCAACCAGTGCAGGCGGTCTTCAAGGAACTCCAGCGCCAGGCCGCGGCCCTCGGCCCGCCACCGCCGCCGTTTGTCGACGGGTTGCCGGCTCTGCCAGTCGTGCGATCTCTCGGCGCCCAGGAGGCCCGGGGATACGTCGGAACGTATTCAAACCCACGCCGCTTCACGGTGGAGGTCGTGGCCCAGGGCGATGGGCTCGTGCTCGAACGTTTCGGCCGCGACTTCCCGATGCGCGCGCTCGTAACCCCTGGGCGTTTTCTGGTCGACCTCCCTGGCGGCGGCACCGAGAAAGTCGCCTTCGGCCTCGGCCCCGACGGCCGCGCCGATTACCTGCAGATGAACGTGTGGGCCCTGGCTCGCGTTCCCTAGCCGGGGCGGCTCGGGATTCTCGAGCTTTGCCGCGGCTACCGGCGGCGTCGTGTCGCTGATGGCGCGCTTCACGGTCGCGCGGTTGTGACGATGGTTGCGCCCGGAGTCTCGACCGTCACGAGAGATGACGCGCGGCCAGGTACGTGCGCTGCACGGCGGTGACCGCCAAGGCGGCGGCCCACACCCACACGAGCCACGGCAGTTGGGCGGGGAAGACAGCCCACAGCACGTACATCACGTTGGTCTCGCCCGCCTCGGCCAGTCCCGGCGTGAACTGGAACGTGCGGTCGGTGCCGCTGACGCGCCGCCCCTGGGCGCGGCTGGCGTCCGACAGCGCCAGGGTCGTCGTGATCACCAGGATGTATCCGGCCAGCACGCTCAGCCATCCAAGCCAGAGCGTCGGGGCGGTCACGGCAAACCCCACGACCATGGCGGTGTAGGCGGCCATGTCCAACGTGATGTCCAGATACCCGCCAAACGCGCTCGTCTGGCCCGCGTGCCTGGCCAGCACGCCGTCGAGTGCGTCGCCCACGCGGCTCACGAGCCACAGGGCCACGCCCAGACGCGGCCATCCCGCCGCCACGACCACCGCGGCCACGAGGCCCAGACCGCACGCCAGAATCGTGATGTGATTGGGCGTCACGCCGCGTCGCGCTAACGGCGCAGCCACAATCGTGAGCAGCGGTGAGATGCGCGTGCGGAACGGCTCGTCGAACATGTGGCCTAGACGAAGATGGACGCAGCAGTGATGGAACCACAGCTGGGCCTGGCAGACGCCATCGGGTTTCTGAGCCTGCTGGCGGCGCTGGCCGGATACAGCTGGCGGGTGAGCCGGCGCGACGAGACGTTCCTGCTGGCCGACCGGGCGGTGGGATTCTTCCCGCTGCTGGCCACGCTCGTGATGACCGAGTTCAACACCAGCACGCTCCTGGCCTTTGCGGCCCTTGGTTACACCGCCGGTCCGATGGCCCTGGCCATGCCGCTCGTGTTCCTCGTCGGCCTCGGATTCTATACCGTCACCGTGTCGAGGGCCTGGAAGCGCTTCGACCGGTTGTCGGTGGCGGAGCTGTTCGCCGAACGCTACTCACCGGCACTCGGCCGGTTCGCCTCTGTCCTATTGCTGGTGGCGATGACCGGCTTTTCTG
>JANNEJ010000863.1:0-14333 GCA_031378585.1 Acidobacteriota bacterium
GACCGCCGATTGCGACGAGCCCGAGCGGCAGGAGCTTCGCCACCGTCGCAAGCGAGTTGAGGCGGGCACCGAGCGCGACCCCGCGCACGTTCACAAGCGCCCAGAACGCAAACGTCACGACGAGCACCAGCGACGGCATGACGCCGCCACCAAGCGCCGGCGCGAGCTGTCCAACGCTGGCCGCAAACACGGTTGCCACCGCGGCGGTGGCAAACAGGCCGAGCATCCACAGCAGCACGCCCGACAGGAACCCCGCATAGGGCCCGAGCGCAACGCCAATGTAGGCATACGGCCCTCCCGTAAGCGACACGCGGCTGCCGGCATCGGCAATGCAGAGCACGATGAGGCCCATGGCCACCGCGCACACGAGGTACGCCACGGGCGCCGCGGCGCCAAGGGCGCCGGCGACGTTGGCCGGCAACCGGAAGATGCCTCCACCCACGGTGATGTTGATGATGGCGGCGGCCAGGCCGAACGTCCCCATCACGCGCAGAAGCGGTTCGGAGGTCGCGGCCGAGGACGACGCAGGCGGAAGTGATATGCGGCGCTAGCAGCCGCGCGACGACGTGAGGGTTGAGATAACCTGCGGCCCTTCGAGTCCGCGGCGCAGCGGTGCTATCGTGACAATCGCATGCCGCCCTTGACGAGAGACGCCTGTGAGGCCCGGGATCGCGCCGATGGGCTGGCGCCACTGCGCGCCCTGTTTGCGCTCGACGCCGCCGACGCGCGCGGCGACATCTACCTCGATGGCAACTCCCTCGGGCCCCTGCCCAGAGCGACGGCCGCACGAGTACAACAGGTCGTGGAGCAGGAGTGGGGCGACGGCCTCATTCGCAGCTGGAACACGGCCGGGTGGATCACGCTGCCGCAGCACATCGGCGACAAGCTCGCGCGGCTCGTGGGCGTGGACGCCGGCGAGCTCGTGGTCGCTGATTCCACGTCGGTGAATCTCTACAAGGTGCTGGCCGCGGCGATGACGCTGGCAACGGCCGACGCTCCAGGGCGACGGGTCATTCTGTCGGAGCGCACGAACTTCCCGACAGACCTCTACATCGCCGACACCGCTGCGCGCGAGCGTGGCTACTCGCTGCGACTGGTCGATGCCGACGCGCTCCCGAACGCCATCGGCGGCGATACCGCAGTGGTGATGCTCACACACGTGAACTATCGGACCGGGCGGATGCACGACATGGCGGCGGTGACGCGCGCCGCGCATGCGGCGGGCGCCCTCGTGGTGTGGGATCTGGCACACTCGGCCGGGGCGGTGCCGGTGACCCTTTACGGCGACGGGTTCGAGGGCAGCGCCGCGGACTTCGCCGTGGGCTGCGGCTACAAGTACCTGAACGGCGGCCCCGGTGCCCCCGCCTTCGTCTGGGCGCATCCGGTGCACACGCGGCGCATGGACGCGGAGGGCTGGCGACAGCCACTGGCCGGCTGGTTGGGGCATGCCGCACCGTTTGCGTTCACGACCGATTACCAGCCGGGCGCCGGCATCACCCGTTTCATCTGCGGCACGCCGCCGATGGTGTCGCTGGCGGCGCTCGAGTGTGGCGTGGATACGCTGCTGGCGGCAGAGACGGCCGGCGGCATGGCGGCCGTGCGGGCCAAGTCGGTGGAGTTGACGGATCTCTTCATTCAGCTCGTCGACGCGCGGTGCGCGGGGTTTGGGCTGTCGCTGGTCACGCCGCGCGACAGCGCACTGCGCGGCAGCCAGGTCAGCGTGGCCCACGACACCGGCGGCTACGCCATGATGCAGGCGCTCATCGCGCGGGGCGTCGTGGGCGACTTCCGCGCGCCCGACATCTTGCGCTTCGGCTTCACGCCGCTCTACACGCGCTTTGTGGACGTGTGGGACGCCGTGGACCGGCTGACGCAGGTGCTGCACTCGGGCGAGTGGCGCGAGGCACGATTCACGGCCCGCGCCGCCGTCACGTAGGCGCGACGGCCGTCGCCGGGCTCGACGGCACTCACGCAGGGCTCGCAGCGAAGAGCCGTCGCGCCGCGGCGAACAGGGTCGAGTGGGCATCGCCCAGGTCGAGGATCACGTCGAAGTGATTCCGGCCCGGAATCTCGAGCGACATGCACGGCGTATCCTCCGCCGCCAGCCGCGCGGCAAACGCACGGCTCTGCCGCTTGAACTCACTCGTCTCAATCTCTCCCCACGCCACGACCGCCGGGCAGAACCGCCGGCCGGGCGCGAGCAGGTCGAGCGTGGCCGCCGTGGCCGCGTCCAACCTGAGTGCATCGTTCACCGACGTGCCGATGAGCGGCGTGACGTCGTACACCCCCGACACCGGCACGATGCCTCGAATGGGCACCGGCGACCGGTCGGCGCACGCCGCCACCAGGTAGGCTCCAGCGGAGCTGCCGGCGACCACGACGTTGTCGGGGTCGAATCCCAGTTCGTCAGCACGCTCGTGCAACCACGCCAGTGCGTCACGACACTCCGAGACGATTTGAGGCACACGGGCGTGCGGCGCCAGGGTGTAGCCCACGACCGCGTGCGCAAATCCCGCCGTGTGCCACGCGGACGCGAGAAACGCCGACTCCTGTTTCGACAGCTCCTGCCAGTACCCGCCGTGGATGTAGACGAGCAGGCCCGGACGATCGGTTGAGAGCGGCGCGGGAAAGAAGTCGAGCGTCGCCCTCGGGGCCGTGCCATACCGCAGGTCGCACAGCGCCGGCACGCTGGCGTGCGCGCGAGCGCTTTCGCCACCGTACCGCGCAATGAACGGCGCGTAGTTCCCGCCGATGGCCGAACTGGGCGAGTACTCGCGCTCGCGTGTGGCCGGGTCGGACGGCCAGAGCGGAGGGGATGTCATCGGGTTGGCATTGGGCGCATTACAGCGCGCCTGGTTTGACCTGCCAGGCGCGCAGAATGTCGGCCTCGTCGGAGGCGCTGGTCGCCTTCTTGAAGCGCGCGCCCGAGCGGCCCGTCACGCGCCGCTCGCACTCCGCCCAGGTCGCATGGCGCATCGGCGTGCCGTCGACGACGCTCAGATACGAGAAGGCGGGGCCCTTCGACTTGCCGCTGGACTTGACGCCCCCTGCCGACGACGAGCTGCGTGCCGGCACGCTCGTGTCGCCTGGCAGATCGAGAACCGGAATGCCGTATCCCGTCAGTGGGCCGTCGTAGAGCGACGCGCGCCCCTGCACGGCGAACGCGTCGGCAATCTCGTCCACCCGTTCGTTGCCGGGAATGCCGGTGTGCCCGCGCACGTAGTGCCACGCAATCGACCGCGGCGGCCTGGCGGAAGTCAGGCCCGACAGGGCCTCCCACAGGTCGCGGTTCATCACCTCGCCGCCCGTGGCCGTCTTCCAGCCGCGCCGGCGCCAGTTGTGCACCCACTGCTCGATGCCCTGGATCACGTAGGTGGAATCCGTGTAGACAGCAAGCGGCCCGCTCGTGTCCTCCAGGTGAGTCAGCGCCTCGATGGCGCCGGTCAGCTCCATCTTGTTGTTGGTGGTCAGCGGCGCGCCGCCGCCCAGTTCCGTGACGTGTCCATCCGGCGTCACGATCACCACCCCCCATCCGCCGGGTCCGGGGTTGCGTTTCGACGCTCCGTCGGTAAAGACCACAATCGGCTGCTCGCTCATCACTGGCACCAGTGTGCCCGCTTTTCGCGCGTGATTCCACTTGCGGCCGCGCATTGCCACCAGAGGCACTGAGCGCACGCACGCTCGGCATTCGCAACCTCGAGTGGGATCAAGACGTCCACGTCGCGGGTGGCACGCACCGACCCGTGCAGATTCGCCGCAACCCCTCCGGCCACCAGATATCGCGCCCGGTGCCGGTTCAGCAGGCGACAGACCCGGACAACGCGGTTAGCGGTTCCAGGGGTTTCGCTGGGCACGGCGCCACCGCGTGTAGTCCGCAAACGTCTCGAAAGACTTCGTGAACGGCTTGGGCCGCGGGAATGGCGTGAGCGCAACGAAGTCCAGGTACAGCCGTTCCGCGGCGGCGAGCCGCGCGGCTGCCGAGCGTGGGGGCGTTGCCACAGATGGACGCGCGCGCGAAGGCGACATCGAGGAATTATAGTGGTAACGCACCTCCGCTATCACAGGGTTCCATCGCAGCCACCGCTGACGATGCTTCCTCGAGTTCCCGTGAAGACACGTCGAGACTCGCCCGCAGTCGTTCCTGCGGGGACTGATAGGTTGACCGGCGTCTCGTTACCCGAGCAGCTCTCGCGCCGCGAGCACGTGCGCAATGGCCTCGGCGGTGGTGTCGGCCAGAGCCGTGAGGTGCCCCATCTTCCGACCCAGCCGGGGATCCGACTTGCCGTACAGGTGCAGCTTCACGTCGGGCACGGCGAGCGCGCCCGCCCAATTCGGCTCACCGTGTTGCCACACGTCGCCGAGCAGATTGGCCATCGCGGCCGGTCGCAACAGCGTCGTCGCGCCAAGCGGCAGTCCACAAATCGCCCGGACCTGCTGTTCGAACTGGCTGGTCACGCAGGCATCGACGGTGAGGTGGCCAGAGTTGTGCGGACGCGGGGCGATTTCGTTCACGAGCACGCGGCCATCGTGTGTGAGGAAGAACTCCACGCAGAGCACGCCCACGTAGGCCAGCTCCTCCATGATCGACTCGGTGATGGCCACCGCTTCGGTCACCGCGAGCTCCGGCAAGCGCGCCGGTGCAACCGACAGGTCAAGGATGTGATGCCGGTGGGAGTTCTCGATCGCGCCGTAGTGCGCAAACGCGCCGTCGAGACCGCGCGCGGCCACCACCGAGAACTCGAGCGCGAAGTCGACCACACGTTCGAGCACCGCCGGCTGATGGCCTACGAGCGCCCACACGCGTTCGAGTTCGGCCGGCGACGTGAGACGGTGTTGCCCTTTGCCGTCATAGCCGAAGCTGGCGGTCTTCAGAATGGCCGGCAGGCCGATGTGCTCCACTGCCGCCGTCAGTTCGTCGAGGGAGCCGACCGCTTCGAAGGGTGTCACGGGAAAGCCCTTCTGGGCCAGGAATGCCTTCTCTCGTCCGCGTTCCTGGGTCACGTGCAGGGCGTGACCCGAGGGGCGCACCGGCACGAACTCGCCCGCGGCATCGGCGGCCGCCGTCGATACGTTCTCGAACTCGAACGTGATCACGTCCACCCCGGCGGCAAACGCGCGAATGGCGTCGAGGTCGTCGTAGTCGGCCTCGATCTCGAGATCGGCCACCTGGCCGGTCGGCGTGTCCGAGCCCGGCGATAGGGTGTGCACGCGGTAGCCCATGCGCCGGGCCGCGATGGCGAACATGCGGCCGAGTTGGCCGCTGCCGAGCACGCCCAGCGTGGCGCCAGGCAACACGATGCGGTTCACGGCAGCGAGTCTTCCCGTACCTGACGGGTCTGGTCGTCGCGGAAGGCGCGCAAGCGGCCTCGCAGATCGGGACGCGTGGTGGCGAGGATCGAGACAGCCAGCAGGGCCGCGTTCTTCGCGCCAGGCTTGCCGATGGCGAGCGTGGCCACGGGCACGCCCGCCGGCATCTGCACGATCGAGAGCAGCGAGTCGAGCCCCTGCAGGGCGGCACTTTGCACCGGCACGCCCAACACGGGCAGTAACGTGTGCGCGGCGACCATCCCGGGCAAGTGCGCGGCGCCGCCCGCCCCGGCGATGATCACCTTGATGCCCCGGGACTCGGCCCCCAGGGCGAACTCGGCCATCCACACCGGCGTGCGATGGGCCGAGACGATGTGTTTCTCGTAGGGCACGCCGAAGTCGACGAGCACGGTCACGGCATGAGACATCGTGTCCCAGTCGGATTTCGACCCCATGATGACGGCGACGAGTGGCTCAGGCACGGTGGATCTCTCTCGGCAGGAAAGGCAGAGCTTATCAAGAATCGGGGCGGCCGAGCAGCGCTAGACTGGCAGCATGCGCATTTATGTTCACGCCGTTCTCGGGCTCGTCATGGCGCTCGCCGTTGCATCAGGCGCTGGCCCGCTCTCGGCACAGTCGCCAAGCCGGCGGCTCGTCGTGCCGTATAGCGAGTTCACTCTGGCCAATGGCCTGCACGTGATTCTGCACCGCGACACGAGCGCGCCGGTGGTGACCGTAAATGTCTGGTATCACGTGGGCTCCGGCAACGAGAAGCCCGGACGCACCGGCTTCGCGCACCTGTTCGAGCACCTCATGTTCGAGGGCTCGAAGCACGTGCCCGAGGGCGCCTTTGACACGTGGCTCGAGGGCGCGGGTGCCGACAACAACGGCTCGACGACCACCGACCGCACCAACTACTACATCGACGGCCCAGCCAACGCGCTCGAGCTGATGCTGTTCCTCGAGTCGGATCGCATGGCCTATCTGCTCGACACGATGACGCCGGAGCGCGTGGACGGCCAGCGCGACGTGGTCAAGAACGAGCGGCGTCAGAGCTACGAGAACCGGCCGTACGGCATGCCGGAGCTCGAGCTCGACGGCATGTTGTTCCCAAAAGGCCACCCCTACAGCTGGTCCCCCAACGGCTCGATGGAAGACCTGAGCGCGGCCAGTCACGCAGACGTGCAGCAGTTCTTCCGCACGTTCTATGCGCCCAATAACGCGAGTCTGGTGATTGGCGGCGACATCGAGATAGAAGCGACCAAGGCGCTCGTGCAGAAGTGGTTCGACGAAGTGCCGCGAGGGAAGCCCGTGCTGCCGGTGGCACCGCCGGCCGCCATGCTCACCGACGTGACCCGCAAGACCATGACCGACAAGGTGCAGCTGCCACGGCTCTATCTTGCCTGGCTCACGCCCGCCACGTATCGGCCGGGCGATGCGGCGCTCGACGTCGTCGCCTCAGTACTGAGCGGCGGCAAGAACTCACGGCTCTACAAGCGGCTCGTCTACGACCTGCAGGTGGCGCAGGACGTCGCCGCGTATCAGCAGTCGCAGGGTCTGGGCAGCGTGTTCATGATTCAAGCCACCGCGCGCCCGGGCAAGAGCCTCGACGAGATTCAGAAGATCATCGACGAAGAGATCGACCGGCTCGCCGGTGCACCGCCAGAGGCGCGTGAGCTCGAGCGCGTGCGCAACTCGATCGAAGGCACGTTCCTGCGCCGCGCCGAGCGCGTGGGCGGGATGTACGGCAAGGCCGATCAGATGAACGCCTATTACACGAACACCGGCACACCGGATTTTTTCGAAGAGGACCTGGCCCGCTATCGCGCGCTCGACGCCGCTGACGTCTCGTCGGCGGCGCGCACCTTCCTGCCACGCGACCGCCGCGTGGAGCTCGTGGTGATGCCGGAGGAGAAGCGATGACCTGGCGCAAGTTTCGCGCCATAGGGGTCAGACCCCTCGCCGCGGCTCTCGTCGTCGCGCTGACCGCCGCAGCCGTGAGCGCGCAGCCAGCGCCCGACCGCTCGAAGCCACCCACGCTGGGCCCGGCGCCGGTGCTGAGGCTTCCGGAGGTGCAAAAGCTCACGCTGGCAAACGGCCTGCGCGTGTGGGTGCTGGAGCAGCACGAGGTGCCGCTCGTGCAGGCCAATCTGGTCGTGTTGTCGGGCGCATCGTCGGACGTGCCCGGGCAGTTCGGCGCGGCCAGCATGACCGCTGCGATGCTCGACGAGGGTGCCGCCGGAAAGACGGCGCTCGCCGTGGCCGACACGGTCGAGTTTCTGGGCGCGCAGTTGTCGACATCTGCCGGGTTCGATGCGTCGGTCGTGCGCATGTCCACACCGGCCGCGAGACTGCGCGAGGCGCTGGCCGTGCTGGCCGACGTGGCCTTCACGCCTGACTTCCCCGCCGACGAGCTCGAGCGGCTGCGCACGGAGCGTCTGACCGGACTGCTGCAGACGCGCGACGACGCGGGCGCACTGGCGGGCATCGCGTACCCACGGCTCCTGTTTGGGCCGGAACATCGCTACGGCACGAGCGCCGGCGGTACCGAATCGTCCCTCAAGACCCTCGGCGTGAATGAACTACGCGCCTATCACCGCGGCCACTACCGGCCCGACAACGCCGTGCTGATCATGGTGGGCGACGTCACGCCCGCCGCGCTGATACCGCTCCTCGAGCCGCGCTTCGGCACATGGATGGCTGGCGGCCCAGCGGCGCCGGCGTTTCCGGTACGCGCCTCGCCGCAACCCGGCACGCGCCAGATCTTCCTGGTCGACAAGCCCGGGGCGGCGCAGTCGCAGATTCGCATCGGTCTGGTCGGCGTGCCCCGCTCCACGCCCGACTACATCGCGCTCGACGTGCTGAACACGATTCTGGGCGGCTCGTTCACGTCCCGCCTGAATCAGAACCTGCGCGAGAAGAACGGCTACACCTACGGCGCCACCTCGCGCTTCGACATGCGGCGGTCGGCCGGACCGTTTGTGACTGGTGCCGGTGTGCAGACCGACAAGACAGCGGAGGCTCTCAAGGAATTCTTCAACGAGCTGAACGCGATCCTCACTCCAGTGCCGGCAGCCGAGCTCGAGAAATCGAAAAACTATGCTGCGCTCAGTTTCGGCGGCGAGTTCGAGACCACCGGACAGCTCGCAGCCAAGCTCGAAGAGATTGCCGTGTATGGGTTGGCCGACGACGTGTTCACGAAGTACGTGGGTGGGGTGCGGGCCGTCACGGCAGCGGATCTCACGCGCGTGGCCAAGCAGTACCTGCTGCTCGACAAGATGACGGTCGTGATCGTGGGCGACCGCGCAAAGATCGAGGCGCCCATTCGCGCCACGGGCCTTGGGCCCGTGACCGTGGTGCAGGTGGCCGACGTCCTGAAGTAGCGGCGACGCCGGCGGTGCGCGCGAGTCGATCTGCCGGCTGCAGGGCGGGCCCGGCCCTGAGGTGAAGGGCCAACATGTATATGACGCCGTCATTTTGCATGTTAAAATGACGACAATAATGGCAGCTGACTTTCCGCGTCTCGTCACGGCTCCGGCCGGCAGCTTCTTCCTGCTTGGTATTCGCGGCGTGGGCAAGAGCACGTGGGCCCGCGGTGCGTTTGCGACGGCGCATGTGGTCGACCTGCTCGACGAGCGTCGGTACCACGAGTTCCTCGCCACTCCAGGGCTGCTGGCCGACCAACTGCGCGCCGTGCCGGCCGGCAGACCAGTGGTGATCGACGAAGTGCAGCGAGTGCCGGCGTTGCTGAACGAGGTGCATCGCGCGATCGAAGACACTCGCCGGCGCTTCGTGCTGCTGGGGTCGAGCGCGCGGCGACTGAAGACCGCCTCAACGAACCTGCTGGCCGGGCGCGCGGCCCTGCTCACGATGTTTCCACTGCAGCCCGACGAACTCGGCCGAAGTTTCGATCTGGACCGCGTGCTGACGCATGGCAGCATTCCGGTGGTGTGGCAGACGCCTGATCCGCGACAGGCGCTCGAAGCCTACGTGCAGTTGTACGTGCGCGAAGAGATTCGCGCCGAGGCCCTCGTGCGCAATCTGCCGGCGTTTCTGCGGTTCCTGCCGGTGGCCGCGCTCTTCCATGGCCAGGTCATCAACATCTCGGGTCTGGCGCGCGATGCGGCCACGTCGCGGACCACGATCGAGGGCTACGTCGGCATCCTCGAAGACACGCTGCTCGCCACGCGGCTGCCCGCCTTCGAGTCCCGGCTGCGCGCCCGCGAACGCCGCCATCCGAAGCTCTACTGGGTGGACCCGGGCCTGGTGCGTGCCGCCAAGCGGCAGCTCGGCCCCTTGGCCGCAGAGGAACGCGGGCCGCTCTTCGAAGGCCTCGTGCTCACCATGTTGCGGGCCCACAACCTGAACGGCGCGCTCTTCGATGACATCGCCTACTGGTCACCCGCGCAAGTCGGCGCCACCGAAGTGGACTTCGTGTTGCGGCGCGGTCGCGAGTATCTCGCCCTCGAGGTGAAGCATCAATCGCGCACCGGTCCGGAGCTGCTCACCGGGCTCCGCGCCATTGCGGACTTGCCGAAGCTGGCGCGCCGCATTGCGGTCTATCGCGGCAGGCAGACGCTGCTCACCGAGGACGGCATTGACGTGTGGCCGTTCGAGCGGCTGGTGGATGCGGTCGGCGAGGGCACGCTCTGGCCGTGAAGGATTGCCGAGGATGGGAGCGCCCATCCGCTCCCGAAGCGAGCCGAGGCCGCCGCCCGGGCGGCACCGGACGAGGTCGCATGAACGTGGCCGTGGCAGAAAATTGACGCGCTATGGCATTCCTGCCACTCGACACGAGCCCGTGCAGGAGAGACACTGTCGCCATGTCAGACCTCCGCTATCCCGTCGGTCCCTTTGCCGCCCCCTCGCCGTTCACGGCCGCGAATCGCGCGGCTGCCATCACGACGCTGGCCGAAGCGCCGGCCCGCTTCCGCCTCGCGTGCGCCGGACTGAGCGACGCGCAACTCGATACGCCCTACCGACCCGACGGTTGGACGGTGCGGCAGGTCGTGCACCACGTGGCCGATAGTCATATCAACGCCTACTTGCGCACCAAGTTCGCGCTGAGCGACGACAACCCCACTATTCGGCCGTATCCCGAGGCGATCTGGGCCGAGATGGCCGACGGCCGCACGGCGCCGGTGTCGATGTCGCTCACCTTGCTCGACGCGCTGCACGGCCGGTGGGTGATGCTGCTGAAGTCGCTCGCACCTGACCTCTTCGCGCGCACGCTGATGCACCCCGAGCGCGGCCCGATGTCCATCGACGACGTGGTGGCGATGTACGAGTGGCATTCGCGGCATCACACGGCGCACATCACACACCTGCGGGGCAGAGAAGGCTGGTAGCTCATCGCAGCCGACGTTCGATCTGGCGCTGACGCGGGCTTCGGAATAGCGTAGGGCCGTGCTGTTTGAGTCATGCGTGGAGTCGGTGGAGGCAGCAACGGCGTCGCAGGCCGGCGGGGCCGGGCGCATCGAGCTCTGCGCCCATCTTGACGTGGGGGGCACGACGCCGCCCGCCACGCTCGTGGAACGCTGCGTCGCCGCCGTGAACATTCCGGTGTTTGCGATGGTGCGGCCGCGCGGCGGCGACTTCGTCTATACCGACGATGAGGCACGCGCAATGGAGTGCGACATCGTCGCCATGGCGACAGCGGGCGCGCACGGAGTCGTATTCGGGGCCCTCCGCGCCGACGGTGCCATCGACGTGCTGCTGATGCGCCGGCTGATGGAGCTTGCGCGCCCACTGCCGATCACCTGTCACAAGGCCGTCGACCACTCACGTGATCTGCCGGAAGCGCTCGACGTGCTGCTCGGACTCGGCGTGCACCGCGTGCTCACCTCGGGTGGCGCAGCCACAGCCGCCGATGGCGCTGCGATGCTTGCCAGGCTCGTGCGCCAGGCTGGCGACGCGCTCGTGGTGATGGCGGGTGGCGGCGTGCGCGCCCACAACGTGGCCGCCCTGGTGCAGTACACCGGCGTGCGCGAAGTGCATGCGCGCCTGCTGCCCGCGCGAGAGGACGCGGCCGGGGAGGCGGCGGTAGAGGCCGCAACTGAACGCGACACGGTGGCCGCCTTCATGCGCGCGCTCGGCGCGGCCGTCTAGTGTCGCGTCCCGGAAGTCCTGTTAGCATCGAGGCGGGCGAGGCGCCCGGCTCGCAAGGCGCGAGGAGCGAGAATACCGCGAGTATTTGAGCGCAGAGCAACGCCGCGAGCCGGGGTCCCCGACGCGCGGACTTTGCGCGTTGGGGTGGGACGCGGGATGCATCGCCCGCCGAATGCAACCGGACTTCCGGGACGCGACACTAGCAACCCGTGGTGCAGGTCCCCTGGACTAGCGGAACACGCTCTTGGCCACGAACCACATGTTGGCGGGCCGCTCGGCCAGCCGGCGCATGTACCACGGGAACCAGAACGACCCGTAGGCAATCAGCACCCGCACGTTCTTCCGCTCGCGTGCCAGGCGGCGCTGCTCGCCACGTTGGATGCCGTAGAGCATGTGGATCTCGTAGTCGGTGGCCTTGAGCCCCAGGCTGTCGCCGTGTCGCTCGATGGCGTTGATGATGGTGGTGTCGTGCGTACCGAACACGGCGCGCGAGCCCGTGGCCCGGGCGGCCGGCGCCAGCATGGCCTTGGCCACGGCCAGATAGTTCGCGTCGACGTCGGCCTTGACCGGCATGGCCACTGACGGCGGCTCGTTATAGGCGCCCTTCACCAGCCGGATGCCGATGCCCTGCGCGATCATCCGGGCCGCGTCGTCCTTCGTCCGATGCAAGTACGCCTGCAGCGCCACGCCCACGTGCGGCACCTCGGCCCGCAGGCGGGTCATGAAGTCGAGCGTGACGTCGACATACGACGACTGCTCCATGTCCACCCAGAAGTAGCTGCCTGCCGCATGCGCGCGCCGCGCAATGGCCAGCGCATTGGCGAACGCGGCCTCCGGGTCCATGTCGAGCCCAAGCTGCGTCGGCTTGACCGATGGCTCGCAGGCCATGCCGCGGCGCTGCACCTCGGCAATCACCTCCAGATAGTGGTCCGTCACGCCCGTGGCCTCGACCATGTCGGCGACGTTTTCGCCCAGTCGCGTGAACAGGGCGCCCACGCCAAGAGCGGCTTGCGTGGAGGCGGCCACCAGCATGTCGTTTGACGTCTCGCCGGGCATGAAGGCCGACACCGCCCGGCGGACGAAAGGCGCCTTGACGCCGTGTTCGCGAAGCCAGCGGCTGTCGGAGGCCTTGAGGAGGAGGGTGCGCGCAAGACTCATGACTCTCCACGATACGATGAGTGCCGTGACCTGCGCGACGGAAACCATCAGGCGGGCGGGCACGAGCCAGTGAGCCCGCACGTCGTGGTGGTGGGGGCGGGCGCGGCGGGTCTCGTCGCTGCGATTGCCGCGCGCGCGGCCGGCGCGAGCGTCACGGTGCTCGAAAGTACGCCTGACGGCGGCAGGAAGATTCTCATCAGTGGCGGCGGACGCTGCAACGTGCTGCCCAGTGAACCTGCGCCGGAGCGATTCGTGAGCGACTCCCCACGCACGCTCCTGCGCGCGCTGCTTGGCGGGTGGCCGCTCCGGGAGCAGCGCGCGTTCTTCGAGCAGCAGGTTGGGGTACCGCTGGCGCTCGAGGACGAGAGCGGAAAGCTCTTTCCGGCCTCCAACCGGGCCAGGGACGTACGCGACGGCCTGACCGCCCTTGCCACGGCCCGGGGCGTCGCGTTGCGGTTCCGGTCGCCGGTCGCGCGACTGCACTCCGTGGACGGCATGTGGGCGCTCGACACCCCGAGCGGCACGGTGCTGGCCAGTCGCGTCGTGCTCGCCACGGGCGGACTCTCGGTGCCATCGACCGGCAGCGACGGCGCCGGACTTGGCTTTGCGCGCGCGCTGGGCCATGTGGTGCATCCCACCTACGCGGCGCTCACTCCGCTGCGCGCGGACCCGGCCGTACATGTGGGACTGGCAGGCGTGTCGCTCGACGTGGCCATCGAAGCCGTGTCGTCGCGGGAGCGCGCCAGGTCCCACGGCGGCTTCCTGTTTACGCACCGGGGCTACAGCGGACCATCGGTGCTCGACGTGTCGCACGTGGCGGTGCGCAGCCAGTGGGCAGGCGCCACGCGCGCGACGGTGCGCGTGTGCTGGACGACGGTCGATCGGGCAGGCTGGACGAGCCGGTTCGCCTCAGCTCGCGGACTCGTGGTCACGGCCGTGTCGGCCCACGTGCCGCAACGGCTCGCCGAGGCGCTCGTGCGCGAGTCGGACATCGACGCCACCCGCACGTGCGCGCAACTGCGCCGCGACGAACGTGAGCGCCTGCTCAGTCGCCTCACGGCCTACGAATTGCCCTGGACCGGCGACGAAGGCTATCGCACGGCCGAGGTCACCGGCGGCGGCGTGGCGCTCGATGAGGTGCACCGGGCCACGCTCGAGAGCAAACGCGCGCCTGGCCTGCACCTGTGTGGCGAGTTGCTCGACGCCTTCGGGCCGATCGGCGGCCACAACTTCAACTGGGCGTGGTCAACCGGCTGGACGGCTGGCCTCGGAGCCGCCCGAATCTGAACACTCCTGCAACGCGTCAGATTCGCAGGGGCTCCGCGCGAGCCAGGATTTGCGCCGCCGGGGGCGGCGGTTCGACCGCTGGTGGAGCCTCGGCGAACGATCCGGCCGAGACGCCGTCCTGGATAGGCAGCAGAACGCGGCCGCCGACACCGGCTGCAGTGACCTGAGTTGATTTTCGCCTTTCATTCGCATTATCGTCCCAGGTTCCAGAGGAACCCTCGTGCCTGATCCGATCGACGACCTGTCTTCGCTGCGCATCGAGCGCGCTCCCTTGTCCGCACCTTCGCGCCGGTGGGGCCGCTGGGTGGTGCTGCTGGTGCTGCTCGGTGCCGCCGGGGGCGGTGCCCGGTGGTGGTCGCAGCGTGTGGTGCCCATCGAGGTCGAGGTGGCCCAGGTGAGTCAGCGGGCCGTGGGCACGCAGGCGTCGGTCTTGAACGCCTCGGGCTACGTCACCGCGCGGCGCCGCGCCACGG
>JANNEJ010000871.1:0-2031 GCA_031378585.1 Acidobacteriota bacterium
CGAGCGTATCCGCGCGCGGGCCGGGGGCGCAAGGCTCCAGCCGGTCGGCCCGTCAATGCCGTGCCGGAATCCTCAGCGCTGGTCGATGAAGGCCTCGCGGCGCTCGAACATGGCCAAACGCGCGGCAATGTCGGTGGCGAGGGAGCCTGAGGCTTTGGCGAGCGCCTCGCGGGCACTCTGCACGGCCTCGTCGAACCGCCCGGCCGACGCGTAGGCCACGGCCAGGGTGTCGAGCGCGCGCGGGTCGGTGCGACCCGTGAGCGATGCGGCGCGCTCGGCGAGTTGCGCGGCCTCAAACGGCGCCCGCACGTCAGGATCCGCGGCGGTCGACAGCACCCAGGCGGCCGTTGTGAGCGCGAGCGGCCACCCGGGGTTGCTGGCGGCGGCCTTCCGGAAGTTGGCGGCCGCGGTCTTGATGTCGGCGCGGCGAACGGCCACGTGTCCGAGATTGAAGAACGCTTCTGCGTAGGATGGACGCAATTCCAGCGCCCGTTTCAGTTCGCGCTCCGCGCGGTCGAGATCCCCTCGCCGCCACAGCATCGCACCCAGGCTGTTGCGCGCCTCTGGCAGCGACGAGTCCGCCGCCACGGCCTCCTCCAAGCGCTGGATCGCTTCGGTAGCGCGTCCCGCAGACGCCAGCGTGTCGCCAAGGTTGGCCAGCGCCACGGCGTAGCCGGGCCGCAGGGCAATCGCCCGCTCGTAGCTGGTAATGGCGTCGTCAAACAGGCCAGCCTGGGTGAGCGCGGTGCCCAGGTTGTAGTGCGCCTGCGCCGACCCTGGTTGCTGCCTGGCCGTGGCCCGGAAATGACCGACGGCATCCGCGGGCCGGCCAAGCGCGAGCGCGGTGACGCCCGCGTCGTCGTGCAGCTCGGTATCGTCGGGAGATGACGCGAGCATCGTCTCGAGGCCGATGTAGTCTTCGGCGGTCATCTTCGTCTGCACTTCACCGCGCAGACGCTCGCGGTCGGCGTCGCCGTCGGCCACGAGCTGGAACCACAGGTCGCCCATTTCGTCGAACGACCGCTGTCCCCAGCGCACGCGCTGGGGCGGCACCTGGGGATTGCGGGGATTGGTGGGGGCGTTGTCGAAGGTGTACTGCATCGCGACGACCGTGCCCTTCGGCAAGCGGATGGGCTCGTTGTAGCGGTAGACGTGTTGCCAGCGAAAGTCCCAGTCCTTGATCGTGATGAGCGACTCGGTGCGGCCATCAGGGAAGGTCGCCGTGCCGCGCACGAGGGTCGCGCGGTAGTGCGCGTGGGGCTGTACCGCCAGCAGCGTGGCGTCCACGGGCAGGGTGTAGCGGTCCGCGATCACGTAGCGCCCCTCGCCCGGCGGGATGTCGATCCCCTGTGAGCCAAGCCTCAGGATCGAGGGCGTGCGCGACGGCGGCGTGTCGCTGAAGTAGAACGCGATCCGCGGCCGCACCTGCTCGGGCTTGCCGCTGGTCTGCATGTGGAGTTGCACGACGAGGTCGGTCCCCGGATCGAGCGGCCACGCCAGGTCAGGCGCGATCAACGGGGCGATCTGGCCGGGCGTCCAGCCCAGGAAGTGGCCCTGCGGGTAGACCGCGCTGCGCGCCATCAGGCCGTCGTAGCCAGGCAGCGGGTCCGCTTCGTCGAGCCGGCGCGAGCCGGCGGTGGTATCGATGCGGATGTTGGCGTGGTGCACGACGCGGGCATTGCCAGGATCGAATTCGATGCCCGTCACGTACCTGCGGCGATTCACCGGCAACGGCACGGCGAAGATCCTGAACACGTCACTTGGCTCGGCCGGCAGCGTGTAGTTGGCTGGCAGGGTCACGACCAGGTCCGGCGTGCCGAGGTACCACCCCGTCGGCCAACGCGGGGGAGCCGGAGCGGCCCCTGCGCCTTCTATTGGCGCTTTGGCCCACGTGGCGATGAGGGCGACGTCGTCGGCCGTCAGGCGGGGCTGGGCGACAAATCCACCCGCGTGCGCGGCGGCTTTCCACGGCGGCATGAAGCCACTCTCCGTGACGGCGGCAATCTGCGCGGCGCGGCGCCTCACCTCGTC
>JANNEJ010000888.1:0-2352 GCA_031378585.1 Acidobacteriota bacterium
GTCATCACCGGGGACATCACCCAGATCGACCTTCCGCCTGGGCGTACCTCGGGACTGGTCGACGCCATTCGCGTGGTTTCGGGCATCGACGGCATCTCCTTTGTGCGATTCGACGACAGCGACGTCGTGCGGCACAAACTCGTGCAGGCCATCGTGAAGGCCTACGAATCGCAGGGCGGCGCGCCCGGCGCGCCCGGCGCGCGCCGTTGAGCGAGGCCATGGCGACCCGCCCGCGCGCCGTCACGCGACTCCACGTCACGCTCGTGGCGCCGCCTGGCGCGCGCCACGCCGCCCGCGGCCTGCGCCCATGGCTGGAACGCGTCGCGCCGAGGCGGGCGCACGGCGATGTCACGATCGCACTCGTGGGCGACGTGCGGATGCGGGCGCTGAACCGGAACTTCCGCGGAATCGACCACGCCACCGACGTGCTCTCGTTTCCCGCCTTCGCCGAGGCTACGGCGAGACGCTTCGCGCCCACGTCTCGGCCGCTTCCTCCCGCGTTGGGCGACATCGTGATTGCCACCGGCGTGGCCGCTCGCCAGGCACGGGCCGCTGGTCACCCCCTCGGCACCGAACTGCGAGTCCTGGCGCTGCACGGGTTGTTGCATCTGCTCGGCTTCGATCACGAGACCGACGACGGGCGCATGGCCCGCACCGAGGCGAAGCTGCGGCGGGCCGGCAACCTGCCCGAAGGACTGATCGCGCGAGCGCGCCCGGGACGCGCCGCCGCGCCCCGATCCAGGACGACGCCCGCCAGCCCCGCGGCGCGGAGGGCGCGCCGATGACGCCCCTCGCGCTTTTTCTCCTGGCCTGCGCCGCGGTGCTCGTTGGCACCGTGGCGGCCGCATTCAGCGCGATGATGCGGCTGTCGCTTCGGCTCTCTGCCGAACGGAGCGACCGCGACGATCTGCTTGGCAGCTATCTCGACGACCCGATGCGGCTCTTCATCCCGACGCGGCTCGTCCTGGCCATCATCTATGTGGTGGCCGGCGCGCTGCTGGCACGGGTGATCGGCATGCAGGCCGGACACGGACTGCCGACGCTCATCGGCGCCATGGCCGTGTTCGCGCTGGTATCTGAGCATCTGGTGCCGCTGGTCATCATCCGTCGCGACCCAGAGGCCGTGCTGAGTGCCACGCTGCCGGCATTCCACGCCGTCGAACGGCTCCTGCGGCCGCTCACGCTGGCACTGCTGCGCGTCGGACGCGGCCAGTCTTCGTCGGGGCCTTCGGGTGAGTCTGCGGGCTCGTCCACCAATGGACACGAGACGCCCGAGTCGCCCCAGGAGTCCGACGGCGGCCTCGAGTCGGGCCCCGAACAGGCGCGAGCGCTGCTGCGATCTATCGTGGATTTCCGCGACACGCTGGTGCGCGAGGTCATGACGCCGCGGCCTGACATCATCGCGATCGAGGTATCCCAGACAATCGAGGACCTGCGCCAGTTGTTCCGCGACCAGCAGTATTCGCGCGTCCCGGTCTATGACGGCACGCTCGACAACATCCTGGGGTTCGCCTTCGTGAAAGACATGGTGCGCCACATCGACGGCGTGGACGTCACGATCCGCGACGTCGTGCGGCCGGCCCACTTCGTGCCAGAGACCAAGAAAGTGCCGGCCCTGCTGCACGAGTTCCAGCGCGAGCGCGTGCAGAGTGCCATCGTCGTCGACGAGTACGGGGGCACGGCCGGCCTGGTCACGCTCGAGGATCTTCTCGAGGAGATCGTCGGCGAGATTCGCGACGAGTACGACGTGGAAGTGGAATCGGTGATTGACGAAGGCCGCGGCGTGTTCGTCGTGAGCGGCAAGGCCGACGTGTCGGTGCTCGACGACCACCTGGGCCTCGCAATCGAGCGTGAAGGCTTCGACTCGGTGGGCGGCTTCCTGCTCGCATCACTCGGGCGGGTGCCCGTGAAGGGCGAGCGGTTCGACGTGGGCGACCTGTCGGTCGAAGTACTCGACGCCGAACGGCGGCGCGTGACGCGCGTGCGCATGCACCGGCGGCTGGTGCCGCCCGAGTCCGAAAGTGAAGGGTCGTGAAGGCTGGATTTGTCGGCCTCGTCGGCCGGCCGAACGCAGGGAAGTCGACGCTGCTCAATCGACTGGTTGGAACCAAGCTGGCCATTGTCTCGGACAAGCCGCAGACGACCCGCAACCGGATTGTCGGCGTGCGCACGCTGCCCGGCGGCCAGATAGTCTACGTGGACACCCCGGGCATCCATCGTCCTCTGCACCGCCTGAACGTGCGGATGGTCGACATCTCGCGAGCGACGCTGCGCGAGGTCGACGTCGTGGCGCTCGTGATTGACGCGTCCACCGAACAGGGGGCCGGCGACCGCTTCGTCTGGGACCTCGTG
>JANNEJ010000950.1:0-3857 GCA_031378585.1 Acidobacteriota bacterium
GTCCCAGCCACACCGCCGCGATGAGGTCCGTCCGCGGTCCGACCAGCCACGCGGTGCGCGCCGCGCCGGAAGGCCGTGATGGACTCGCCACTTCCTTGTACAGCCAGAAGAAGTAGCCGAGCATCACGAGACCCGAATTGAAGAGATCGGGCGTGAGCCACACGAGATACACCGGCAGCACCGAGACGAACACGAACGTGCCCGCAAAGAGGAGCGCCACGACCGGGTGGCTGCGCGCGACCAGGAAGGCGTAGGCACACAGAAAGCTCACGATCACGACCAGCGCGTGCAGCACCAGAAACCCGTTGGTGCCGAAGAGGCGCACCAACGGCGCTGCGGCCAGCGGATACAGGAACGACTTGGCGAAGTAGAGCCGCGTCGGATCGGTATCGGGCCGCACGTCCAGGTGCACAAACGGCGCAGCCGTGTCCACGCGCAGATCGGGGTCAGACCCCCGCTTCAGGAAGATGCCCTCAGGGCCGCTCGGAAACTCGCGCCACACGCGTACCAGGTCCTCGCGCCGGAACTCGAAGTCGCCGTCGTCGGCGAGGCTGTGGCCGAGCCCGTAGTAGGTCGAGGCGTCCGAGAAGAAGCCGTACGACACCTTGGGGTAGTTCACCGCCAGCGCCCACCCCAGCAGCACGACGGCGATGGTGGCCGTGGCGCCGGCGCCGAGCCGCCACGCCTCGGAGCGCGCCAGCCAGCCGCGCGCCGACGTCATCGCGGCCCTCCGTCGTGCAGGAAGCGCAAATCGGCGGTCAGCGCGCTCTGCCGTTTCGTGCGGCGCGACGACTCGTGCAGCAGTCCGTAGAGCCGCTCCATCTTGCGGACGAACGCGGCGATGTCGTAGCGCTGGCCCGTCGCGCGGGCGCCGGCGGCGAGCGTCGCCGCGAGCGCCGGCTGCTCAATGAGGCTCGTGATCGCCGTGGCCAGCGCGGCGGCGTCGCGCTTCGGTACGACCAGCGCGTCGCGGCCATGCACGAGCACGTCGAGCAGGCCGTCGGCATCGGTCGACACGATCGGCTTGCCCATCGCCAGCGCCTCGAACGCCGTGAGCGGGGTGCCTTCCCACAGCGAGGGGAAGACGACGAGGTCGAAGGCGCTGAAGGCCGCGGCCACGTCGCTCTTGAAGCCGGCGAACACGAACCGGTCGCCCAGTCCCAGAGCCTCGGCCTGCGCGCGCAACGGCAGCTCGAGTTCCCCCTCACCCACCAGGAAGAAACGCGCCTCCGGATGCGCCGCGAGCACGGCGGGAGCCGCGGCGACCAGGAACTCGTTGCCCTTCGACGGCATCAGGCGCGTCACGCAGCCAATCGCCACGGCGCCCTCGGGCACGCCCAGATCGCGCCGGGCCGCGGCGACCTCGTCGGCCGGACGCGGCCGCGCGAACTCGTCGAGTGGCGCCCCCAGGTAGACGACGTGCGTGCGGTCCGCCGGCATCAGCCGCGCACGCGTCGTGAACTCGGCGGTCGACGCCGACACGGCCAGGGCCACGTCGGTGTAGCGCGCCAGCCATCCGTCGGCCAGCTTCTGGAACCACGGCGTGTCGGTGTGATTGGCGTGTTCGTGCAGAATCGCCGGAATGCCCAGCCACGCCGCGCACATCCGGCCGAACGTGGTGGCGCCGTAGCCGTGCAGGTGCACCACGTCGGCCTGTGTGGCGCGCAGCACCTTCAACAGATGCGTGAACGTCGCCGGGTCGAACTTGTGCCGGCCCAGATAGGTGACGTCGATGCCGAGCGCTTCGAGCGTGCCGTCCGACAGATCTTTCTTGCGCAGGCTGACGAGCGACGTGTTGAAACGATCGCGATCGAAGCGCGGCATCATCCAGGCGAACAGCCGCTTCACCCCGTGCATGCGGGAGCCGGCCCACCCCAGGTGGTCGCACACGTGCACCACATTGAGCTTCCGCATCACAGCCATCCCTGGCCGCGGTACCACGCGATGGTGCGCTGGATGCCGGTGCGCAGGTCGACCTTCGGGGCGTAGCCGAGCTCGGTTTTCGCGCGGGTGATGTCGAAGGCGCGGCTCTTGGTGTAGAAGTCGACCCGCCGCCGGTAGAGGGGCGGCTCGATGCGCAGCGGCACGCACACCATCTCGCAGCCGAGTCCCGCCAGCCAGACCGGCCACACCGGCAGGTGCCATCTCGGGGGCGCCACGCCCAGCTCTTCGGCCACGAGCGCCACGAGCGCGTTGAGGGTGGTGTACGTCTCACCCGCGAGCAGGTAGGTGCGGCCGCGCGCTCCGGGCACCTCGCCGCACAGGCGGAAGCCCTCCACCAGATCGTCGATGTAGGTGAGGTGGTAGAACACGGTGCCCGAGCCGAGCATCGGGAAGCGGCCCCGGGCCAGGCCCTTGAACATCTTGAGGAAGCGCGTGTCGCCTGGGCCGTGGATGCCGATCGGCCGGGCCACGACCACCTCGAAGCCCTGCGCCACGCCGTAGTCGCGCGCCAGCGTCTCGGCCTCGAGCTTCGTGTCCTGGTAGACATCACCGGGATTGAACGGCGCGTCTTCGTTGGCGGGCGGGTGCGCCACGTGGCCGTGCACGCCGCCAGTGGAACAGTGCACCAACCGGCGGGCGCCAGCGGCCTTCGCCGCGTCGAGCAGGTGCCGCGTGCCGTCGACGTTGATAGCGCGATAGGCCGAGTCGGGCTGCCCCGCTTCGCGGTAGGTCGCGGCGATGTGGTACACGACCTCGACCCCTGCGCACGCGCGCGACAATGCCTCTGGCGAGAGCAGGTCGCCCTCCATGGGCACGACGCCCGCGGCGGGCAGCGCTGATGCGGCAAAGCGCGCCAGGCTCCTCGTGCGGACGAGCGCCCGCACGTCGTGGCCACGGGCGGCGAGGGTGCGGGCCAGGTGACCGCCGGTGAAGCCCGTGGCGCCGGTGACGAGCAGCCTCACCGCTCGGCTGGCTCCTTGGCCAGTACCGTTGCCTGGACGCGCGGAATACGGGCGGCCAGCCGGCTCATGGCCTCGGCCGTACGGCGCAGGTAGACCTCGCGGCTGTAGCGTTCTTCCGAGAGACGCCGGGCCGCGTCGGCCAGCGCCCGGCCCGCGTCGGGATCGTCCAGAAGCGCGCCTACGGCGGCGGCAAACGGCGTCGGCTCGGGCGGCACGAGGCGCGCCACCTCGGCGCTCAGCACCTGGGTATGGGTCAGCAGATTGGTCGCTACGATGGGCGTACCCGAGCGCAAGTACGAGTAGATCTTGAGCGGCGTGTTCGTGCCGCGGATTCGGGGCGAGGCCAGCACAGCGGCCGCCGCGACGAACGCCGGGATCTCGCGGGCCGGCTGCTGGCCGGTGAAGATGACATTGCCCGCGCCTAAGTCTGCCGCGACCTGCTGGGCCGCGACCACTTGCCCTGGTTCCCCTCCGACAATCAGCACGCGCGCGGCCGGGTGCGTCCGCGCCAGCAGCGCGGCCGCCTGGATCAGCAGCTCGAGCCCTTGGTATGGCTCGAAGGTACCGGTATAGAGCACGATCGGCGCGTCGGCGGGGATGCCCCACCGGTCGCGGAGGCTGGCGGGCGTGAGCGTCGGCGGCTCCTCGACGTCGCCGCCCATGACGTTTTCGATCAGAATCGCGCGGTCGCCGTGGCCCATGGCCGCGACCGTATCTTGCAGTTCCTGGCAGATCGTGATCACGACGTCAGAGCCGCTGATCATGCGGGTTTCCGCCGCGTCAAACACCGTGCGCAGAAGCGAGGAGCCGCTGAACTTGAAGTTGCTCAACTGCTGGGGCAGGCTCGAGTGCATGTCGTATAGATGGGGAATGCCCATCAACTTCGACAGCCACATGCCCACAAGGCCCATCTCTTCATGCGAATGAATGGCATCGTAGCCGCCGGCCAGC